>DATAUQ010000124.1:0-15586 GCA_036268155.1 Verrucomicrobiia bacterium
GCGAGCGAGGAAAATTTCAGTTCATGCGCCTTGTCCACGAGCCGGTCGAGACGGCACGCGCCATCGAGCAATGAATACTCGGTGTGCAGATGAAGATGAACAAAGTCCGCGTGCGACATGAAACTAATTTAACTTCTAACCGCGAAGACACCAAGCGGCAAAGTTTTGAAATTATTCACTGCAATCTTTGGCGGTGAAATTCCGGGTCGCGGCGGCAATCCAAAATTGCTTTGACGAAAATTATTTGTGATTCCAAGCCGTAGTAAATCGCGTAAGGAAACCGTTTCGAGAGCGCGCGATGATTGCCGAAAGCTTTCCGATGAATTCCGGCATATAGCCGCAGCGAATCAACGTCGGAAAAAAGCGATTCCAGAAAGTAATTGCCGAGTCCCGCCTCCTGATTTTCGTAAAATTGAAAGCCGTCCGCCAAATCGTCGCGCGCCGACGGCAGGATGACAATTTTCATGTCCGCTGGCCGCGCAACTGTTTCTTGGCCGTTTCCCAATCAAGGAATTTTTCCTCGCCAGATTTGATGCGCGCTTCGCGGTCGCGCAAAACGTTTTCATGCCACGCAGGCGATTCGATCTGCGCCTCATTGCGGCTCAAGTCGGCCCAGAGCAATTCCATCGCGCGAAGTTTTTCCGCGACGGTCATCTTGTCCAAGGGCAAGGTTGCTTCCATGACAATTTAGTTAAACCGCTTTGACGACAAATGCAAGCGGACAAAATCCGCGTGCGACATGAAAACAATTTAACTTCTAACCGCGAAGACACCAAGACACAAAGTTTTGAAAATTGTCGGGAAGCGCGTGTGAACAGTTTATTTTTTCCGATGAACGCGCCACATATAACCGTCCAAAGTTTCAGGATTTGCCCAAAATCTTTCCACCCAAGGAACAAGTTGGCTTGCGAATAATTTCCCCCAAAGTTCAGCATCTCGTTCGTCGAAATAATAGAGGGCTTCGTGTGGCCACTGTGAGCGAAAATCTTCTTCAATACGGCGACGCAGAGATTTAATCATGCTGTGAATTTAGATTTAGAACTATCTAGCAAAGAAATTTTTGACGACTTCCGCCACGCGCTGGATTTGCGCGTCGGTCAGTTCGGGATAAATCGGCAGGCTCAAACATTCGCGCGCGGCTTTTTCGGCCAGCGGAAAATCGCCGGGCTTGTGACCGAGGCTCGCGTAACATTTCTGCAAATGCAGCGGCAGCGGATAATGCAGCGCGCAGCCCACGCCGTTCGCGTCGAGATGTTCCTTCAATTTGTCGCGCTGCGGATGGCGCACGACGTAAAGATGATAGGCGCTCTCGGTATAAGCGGCTTCGCGCGGCAATTGCAGCGGCGTGTCGCGCAACAGTTCGTGATAACGATGGGCGACGCGGCGGCGTTCGTTTGTCCATTTTTGCAGGTGCGGCAATTTTACGCCCAGCACTGCGCCTTGAATGCCTTCCATGCGATAATTGAATCCGACTTCGTCGTGATAATAACGAACGGTCGAGCCGTGTTCGCGCAATGACCGCGCACGTTTGGCGAATTCCGCGTTGCTTGTCACGAGCGCGCCGCCTTCGCCAGCCGCGCCAAGATTTTTGCCGGGATAAAAACTGAAACAGGAAATTTCGCCGAAGGTGCCGATGCTTTTGTCTTTGTATTTTGCCGCGTGCGCCTGCGCGGCGTCCTCGACGAGCGGCAGTTTATGTTTTTTGCAGATGGCGAGAATCGGATCAATGTCAAACGGCTGTCCGTAAAGATGCACGGGCATGACGGCCTTGGTTTTTGGCGTGATGGCGCGTTCGATCAGCTTCGGATCGAGATTCATCGTGCCGTCTTCCACGTCCACGTAAACCGGTTTCGCGCCGACGTAGGAAATCGCCCAGCTCGTCGCGACAAACGTGTAAGGCGTCGTGATGACTTCATCGCCCTGTTCGACATTGAGCAGCATCAGCGCGATGTGCAACGCCGAGGTGCCACTGTTGAACGCGACGCAGTGTTGCGCGCCGCAGAATTTCGCGAAGTCTTTTTCAAACTGCACGACGTCCGGCCCCAGACAGAACGAACAGTTGTCGAGTGTGCGCGCGATGGCGGCCTCGAGTTCCTTGCGGACGCTGCGGATTTGCGCGGGTAAATCGAGATAGGGAATTTTGTCAGGCATTTTTCAAACAATGTGGGTTCCAGCTTATTCGCGAAACTGGAGTTCGTAAAGTTTTTGATAAACGCCACCGCGTGCGACCAGTTCTTCGTGTCTCCCAGTTTCCACAATGCGGCCTTGATCGAGCACGACAATCAAATCGGCGTGCAGAATCGTTGAAAGCCGGTGGGCGATGCACAGGGTTGTGCGGCCTTGCATCAATTCGTCCAGCGCGGTCTGCACGGCACGTTCGGATTCGGTGTCGAGCGCGTTGGTTGCTTCGTCCAAAATCAAAATCGGCGCGTTGCGCAAAACGGCACGGGCGATGGCGAGACGCTGGCGTTGGCCGCCGGAAAGCATGACGCCTTTTTCGCCGATAATAGTTTCGTAACCCTCGGATTTCTCGGAAATGAATTGATGCGCGTGCGCGTGTCTGGCGGCGGCGATGATTTCTTCGTTCGTTGCGCCGGGCCGTCCCAACTCGATGTTCTGGCGGATGGTGTCGTTGAACAAAACGGTTTCCTGCGTGACGACGGCGATTTGATTGCGCAGGTCGCGCGTGGAAAATTCGCGGAGGTCCGCGCCGCCGATTTTAATCGCGCCGCGTTGCGGATCGTAAAAACGGAGCAGCAAATTGGAAAGCGTCGTCTTGCCGGAACCGCTCGCGCCGACGAGGGCGACAAGCTGGCCGGATTTGATCTGCAGATTGATTTCGTGCAGCGCAATTTTTTCGCCGTAAGAAAAATTCACGCGGTCGAATTGAATGTCGGCGCTTTCGGCGCGGAGCAGTCGCGGCTGGACTGGTTCGGGCACGGTGGTTTCGGTCACGAGCAGGGCAAAGGCGCGTTCGCTGGCGGCGCGCGCCTGCACGAGCTGGTTTTGCAGACGCGTGAGATTTTTCATCGGCGCATACATGGCGAAAATGGAGCCGACCAGTTGCAGGAAATCTATGGGGTTGGGACTGGCTTTGGAATGATTGATCAAATAAAGCAGCACGAAAGCGACGCCGCAGGAGCCGAAAAACTCAATCAACGGCCCGGGAATCTCCATCGCCCGGATGATGCGCATGTAGTGGCCGACGGATTTGCGGGCGGTGGCGCGGAATTTTTCCGCCGCGATGCTTTCGAGATTGTAAGCCTTGACGATGCGGTGGCCGGTGAAGGCTTCGCTCATGATTTGCGTCAGCTCGGCGGACTGCGTCTGCATTGCCTTGCTGTTCCGGCGGACTTTGCGGCTGAAAATGGCGACGGGAATCACGCACACCGGCAGCGCAACCAGTGAAATCAATGTCAGTCTTGGCTGCTGATAAAATAAATATCCCAAGAGGCCAATCAACGTGACCGGGTCGCGGACGATCACGGAAGTCGCATTGCTCAAAATGGTCTGCAACGCCTGTGTGTCGTTGATCACGCGTGAGATGAGCTGGCCGGAGGAATTTTCCGTATAAAAACCGGCGGAAAGGTTCAGCAGATGCGCGAACAGCCGCGTCCGCAAATCCGCGATGGTGCGGCTCGCCGTCCATTGCAGGAAATAAACGTTCAGATAGCCCAGCGCCCCGCGCAGCAGCATGACGCAGGGAATCGCGGCGATGAGCAAATAAACGGCCCATTGGTGCGCGTGCAAGCCGCTTTCGAGGCCGGCGCGCACATCGCCAAACCAGTTTTGCACGAATGATGGCACTTTCATCGGCAGTTTTCCCGTCGCCGCAGAATTCGCCGTGGGAAACACCGCGCCATAAACGAACATGACCGTCGCGATCAGCAGCGGCGACAATAATCCGCTGATGACGCCGGTCAACACGCCGAGGAACAGTCGCGCGCGGTAAGGCCGGGCCAATCCCCAGACCTTGAACAGAAAAGCCAGCATAAATTTGCGCGCCATCATGCCGCCGCCGCGCGGGCAACGCGAGCAGTTTATCACGGTGGATTCTTTTTGCCGGGGGACGGTTCAATCGCTAGACTCTGCGTGTCACTGGCATGACTACGCAGGAAAATATTTTGCTCATTCGCCTCAAATCCATCGGCGATGTTCTGTTCACGCTGCCCGCCGTCCATGCCGTCCGTGAAAATTTCCCAGACGCCCGACTGCACTTTCTCGTTTCCAAGGAGCACGCAGCGCTCTTGCGTGGATTTTCAGACATTGACGCGGTGATTCCTCTGGATCGCAGGACTTACGGTTCGGGAAATTTTCCTTCCGCCTGCCGGGCCACTTTCCAACTGTTGCGCAGCCTGCGTGAGCCAAAATTTTCCCGCGTGATTGATTTTCAAGGCTATGGCGAGACGGCGTTTTTATCGTGGTGGACCGGCGCGCCGGAACGCTGGGGCATTGTCTATCAACCTGCGCGTGGATGGGCTTACACCCGCGGAGTGCCGCGCGTCGGCTCCGCGCATCCGGCGGAAGGGAGCCTATCGTTGCTGCGCGAATGCGGCCTGACCATCGGCCCGGTCCGCAACAAGTATATTTTGCCCGGGGACGGGCTGGAAGAAGCGGAACAGTTTTTTTTGGCGAACCATCTTGACGCCGCCAAACCGACGCTGTTCCTCCAGCCGTTCACCAGCACATCGCATAAAAACTGGCCGCTGGAAAATTTTTTGAAACTGGCGCGGCACTGGCATTCGAAGGGAGTGCAGGTCATTTTCGGCGGCGGCCCGTCCGACCGCGCAGCGCTGGAATCTGCCCGCGCGGCGGGGTTTCCTATTTCCGCCGGCGTGCCACTGCTGGTCACCGGCGGCCTGATGAAACTGTCCACGCTCGTCGTCGGCGGCGACACGGGGCTGCTTCATCTCGCCGTGGCAATGGGTCGGCGCGTGGTCATGCTCATGCGTTCCAACGTGCGCGGCCAGACTTTTCCCTTCCAAAATTCCAATTGGGCGGTCGGTGCGTCACTTGGCCAGCCGATTTCTTCTGTGGAAATCGGAACGGTCATTGAGGCGACCACGCGTGCTCTGCATCGTCCGCCAGGATGATGCTGTCGGAATCTTTTTGGACTTCGTGAAAGAACCCGACTACACTCCGCCATCATGCCGGTAGAAAAAAGACTGCCGCTTTCTGTGGCGATCATCACCTTGAACGAAGAGCGAAATCTTCCGCGCTGCCTGGAAAGCGTCCGCGAACTCGCAACGGAAATCGTGGTGATTGATTCCGGTTCGGACGACCGCACACGCGAAGTGGCCGGACGATTTGGAGCCGTTTTCAAAATTAATCCTTGGCCGGGATATGTCGCGCAGAAAAACGTCGCACTGGAGCATTGCACGCAGCCTTGGATACTTTTTCTCGACGCGGATGAGGCGGTATCACCGGAGCTGGCGACCGCCATCCACCAACTTTTCGCAAGTGGCGAGCCGCGCGAACAGGGCTTCTTCTGCAACCGGCTTAATTTTTATCTCGGCCAGTGGATTCGCCATGCATGGCATCCAGAATGGCGGTTGCGGCTGGTGCGCGGAAATCGCGCGCGGTGGGTCGGGCTGGATGTTCACGAAAAATTGGAAGTCAGCGGTGCGACTCGGAAACTCAACGGAGATTTGTTGCACTATCCGTTTTGCTCCGTGCAGGATCATTTTCAGAACACCTTGAAATACGCCCGGCTCGCAGCTGATTCTTATGGGCGCACTGGACGGCGCTGCCACTGGTATCAGGCGGTCATTTCCCCGTGGCTGGCGTTTTTTAAAATTCTCGTGTTGAAGAACGGCTGGCGGGACGGCTGGCGCGGATGGGTGATTGCAGGCGCAAAATGGTTCAACGTCTTCGCCAAATACGCCTTTCTGCTGGAGCGCCGCTGGTCGTCACCGGATAAAAAATAACGCGCATGAACGTCATTGTCATTTGTTCAGACACGTTTCGCTATGACCACCTCGGCTTCGTCGGACGGCAAAAAGTTGTTACGCCAAATCTCGATCAGATGGCGCATGAAAGCGCAAGTTTCTCCGACTTCTGGCTCTGCTCGTTTCCCACGCTGGTCAATCGCATCGAAGTGTTCACGGGCCGTTACACCTTTCCGCTGATGGATTGGGGCGCGTTGCCGTTCCAGTTTCCGGTGCTGGCGGAAGTGTTCAAGCATCACGGATTCACCACGGCATTGCTCGCGGATAATTTGCACATGATGCAGGAAGGCTTTGGATTTGGGCGCGGATTTGATTTTGTCAAGGATGTGCCGGGACAATTGCACGACCATTTTCAACCGGCCTCGACGCCGATGATTGACCTGTCCTGCGCTGTGGAAAAATTGGAGCCGAAACTCAATCGCCTGGAGCGTTACCGCCGGAATGCCTGGTGGTATCGGCAACAAAATACGAACACCACCGAAACCGTGTTCCGTGAAACCATGCGCTGGCTCGATGCGCCGCCGGAAAAATTCTTTCTCTGGCTGGACACGTTCGACCCGCACGAACCGTGGGACGCGCCGCAGCGATATCTGGATCAATATCCCTGGAACAATTCGGGCGACAAGGTTTTCTGGCCTCACTCCGGCAAGGCCAGCCGCTATCCGGCGGCGGACATGGAAAACATGCGGAGCCTTTACAAAGCCGAAGTTAGCCAGACGGATTTCTGGGTCGGCCAATTGCTGGCGCATCTGCGGAAAAATAATCTAATTGAAAACACAGCGGTGATTTTTTGTTCGGACCATGGCTACTATTTTGGCGAACACGGAATGCTGGGCAAACCGTTAAAGAGCCAGTTGGAACGGCCCACGACGATCTACGAGGAGTTGGGTCACATTCCGTTGCTGGTGCGCCATCCGGCGGGCATTGGCGCGGGACAGACTTTGCGCGGCTTGTGCCAGCCGCCGGATTTGTTTGCCACCGCGCTGGAACTTGCTGGCATTCCAAAAGTCGGATGGGCGCAGGGAAATTCTCTCGTGCCGCGCTTGCATGGTCAGTCAGGCAGGCAACGGTTCGCCGTCGGCGGTTGTCACCCGCACAAGGGCAAGGTGAGCTGCCTTACCGTGCTGACCGATGACTGGTGTCTCGTCTATGCGCCCGCCGAAGGCATGGCTGGCGCGGAATTATTTCATCGGCCCAGCGACCCAATCCAAACCAAAAACGTCATCGAACAAAACCGGCCGGTGGCGGAAGAGCTTTTTACGCTGTTGGTTTCCTGGCTGGATGAATTGAAGGTTTCCGCCGCGCGCACAAAACAGATGCTGCATGACGCCGACTTTGGCTGGCTGGAACGGATGAAGCATCGCTTCTGGCTGCTTCGCAATCGCTGGTCGTATCAAAAGAATTTCCGCAATTATGCCCAGACGTAGCGCATCAGTTTGTGGTGTTTCTTATTGAGCGGAAGCCAAACGCCTGTTCTAATTTTTTGATGATCGCTGTCATTTGCGCCCACAACCCCGGAAAACGGAACCTGGGAATGTATTCCGTGGACTTGGCGGCACAGTCATTTTTTTCCGCCCATCGCCAAGGCTTTGAACTGGTTAAGTTCACCGGACACAGCCGGATTGGGAGCCTGCAATACCGGATCATCCAATCGCTCGAGGAACTGGCTCGATATGACACGATCGTATTCTGGGGGGATTTTCAACAGAACCCGATCTGGGGTTTGAAGAACTTCGGCCTTCGCCATGCCCGGAAAAACCGAACCACGGCAGCCGAAGGCTTTCTTGGCTGGAAGCAATTGTGCCTCTTCAAGGATCACGCGTTGAAACCTTCACAAAAACTCTTTTCCGTGGGAACCTGCTTTTTGGGCGCGCGCGCGGCACTGGAAAATCCTGCGGCGGTTTCCGAATATGGCAGCCTGCTGGCCCGTTTTCACGCCATCGTCCCGCGTGATCCGGGATCCGTCGCCGAGTTGCAGTCCCTTGGGATGACAAACGTGGTGCCGGGCTTCGACTGCGCGACGCTCCTTGATCGTGAGCCGGCGCCAACGGTCAACGAGCCGTGCTTTGGCTACGCTTTTGGGCGCACGTTCACCCCGGGGCAGGGCGAACGCGTGGCCCGCAGGATTGAGGAACTCACCGGCCATCAGGCCATCCCCATCCGCTGGCTGCTGAACAAATATGCGTTCAAGTTCTGCGATTTCCGTTACACCAAAGCTCTTCAGGCCATCCGTCGCGTCCGGTATGTCGTCACCGATATTTATCATTTGACGATCAACACCCTGAACCTCAATCGCGACGTGATCTGTGTGGGGACCGGGAACGAAAATTTTCTGGATACATGCGATGACCATAAGAAGTCAATCCTGCTCCGAATGGCGGAATTGGAAGGTCGCTACGTCGGGGTTCCAACGGAAGCCAAGGATTGCGTGACGCATGTCGCCACCCGGGTCGCCGCGCTTCTTGACCAGCGTCCCACCGCCAATTTCGACACCTTCAACCACCATCGGCGCAACTTCCATTCGCGCCTAGAGCATTTGCTCTTTTCAGAAGTCCGGTAAGCTTCAGTCTTGCTGGCGAATTAGCCTGTTCAAATAGACTGTCCGGTGCACTTGAAGTAGGACTGGAGTATGAGATGGCAAAGCAGGTGTTCGTGGTCGGGATTGAGAAACTGCCGGACGTATTCCTGCCCATTGCGGATGATGGCCTGTGCTTCAGCGATGTGCGTGTTGTAGTGGTTGATGATCTCTATGAGATCAGAGTAGTCGTCACGGATCTCGACGTAGTGTTTTCCAGGAACGAGCGCGCCTTCCATGAACCAGGTTTCGTATTTCGGACGCGGCATGAGACACAGGGAGTTCGACGAAAGAATCCACTTGAGGTTTGTGGCGACGTCATTGCCTTCCAAGCTGAGAACAAACCGGTAATCGAGCTGGCGCAGGATGGACATGAAGGGCCTGTCGCAGATGTTTGATGTGGAATGTCCGAAATGTCCCACGTCGCAGAGCGGATGGGAGCCAAATTCACGGAGCAGTCGGCGGCGGTTTTCACGATAGGCGGCACCGCGCCACACGACCATTGGTTTCTTTGCTTCAAAGGGTGTGCCATCTTCAACGAAGCGAAAATGCCGCACAGAGTTGAGCTTGAACAAGACGGACGAAGTGCATGCGCCAATCGGGCGGCTTTTGACGAGGGTTGGAAGTGGCTGGCACTCCGTCACGTCACCGAAGCGATAGAGGATTTTCAGCCGGTCGGGGTAGCTGCGGGCATGGCGATAGAGGTCAAAGAAATAGACGTTTCGGCGTTCCTTGAGGAGGTGCCCGATAGATGTCCATTGGTCAATGCCCGAGCAGTTCCAGGCGGAGGGATTGCCGAGGTAGTAGGCGAGCCGGCGCTGGATTGCGTCCTGTTCTAATTTGGTCAAGACCGGCTGCGGAGCGCGGGTCGTGAGGAAGCGCGGCAGGTAAAGGCGCGCATAACTCGCCAAGTAATAGGCGAACTTGTTGTTGGCGGTTCTGAATCGGCGGCTGTTCGTGTGGGGAAAGTGCCCAAATGGACGGCAGTCTTCAAGTCAATTGAAAGCCGTCAAACAAATCTTCCATTCGCAGAGAAAGTTCTGTTAAAAAATCAAACAGCGTTATGACTTTTCCAGAAGATGACAACTGACAATATTGGTGCGGCCCAAAAAAACTGAACGGATGAATTCCACAAATGAACAACCGAGCTTCTGCCCGTTCCGCAAAAAGTGAACAAGCCGACCTTTAGGCACGAGTGTTAAATAACATCTGCCAAGTTAAATAAGCCGGGGATGACGCCCGGCGCAGTTCCAACGGGTTGCGCGGGCATAATAATGATTGCCAGATGCGCCGTGTTCGGGAATTTTCCCCCCATCAAAATAAAATCAATGATCGTATTTTTACACATCCACAAAACCGGTGGAACAACCTTCCGGTCCATTCTGGAAAAGAATTTTGGAGCCTCCTGTTGTCACACCAATCAGACCCGCCGGGAGATGTTCAGCCAGGCGGACCTGGAGTTTGTGAAAAAAGTGTTCCCCGGGCTGAACGCCATCACGGGTCATAACCTTGTTGATCCGTTGCGGTTTTCAGTGCCCAGCCCGTTTTACGCCACGTTCATGCGTGAGCCGGTGGCGCGGGTAATTTCACATTATCAGCACGTTGTTTTGGGCGGCAAAAAAATGACTGCTTTTGAAGACAGTTTGCGGGAAATCAGCTATCTGAACAACTGGCAGGTGAAGCTGATGGCCGGTGGTGAAAATCTCGACAAGGCAAAACGTTTTCTGGAACGCTGCGACTTCATCGGACTGACGGAAAAATTCAACCTGTCACTGCAGGTTTTTGGCAAACTGGCCCCATCCCCGTTGAACCTGAATTACAAACGGCTGATTGTGGCAAAGAATGACAAGATCCAAAAGACGCTCCTCGCCGATCCCCGGATGCTGGAACTGGCCCGCGAACACAACAAACTGGATCTTGAATTATACGCGTTTGCCCTGAATGAAATTTTTCCCAAGCTCTGCCGGAAAGCCGGCGTCAATCCCGCAGACAAAGCCGCGTCCTACGATATCCCAAAAAATGACATGATGGTGAAATATAAATTCGGGCGCATCTACAACAAGATCTTCCGTCAAGTCTATAAAGTCCGGAACGCGATTTTTAACCCAAACGATACGGATTTGCCGGCGGCAAAGCTGTGAACCACGTCAGGCAGCTTTTGCGGCGAGGATGCGCCGCACACATTCGTCCACGCTCGTGCTGGTCGTGTCCACGTCGAGGAAGTTTTCTAGCGGCGGTTCATAAGCCTCGGCAAAATATTTTTCCCGTCCGCGCCTTTCCGTCGTGTGGACGTAGATTTCCAAAACCTCCGGGCGCAATTTGAATTCCTCGCGCAAGGCGCGGAACGGCGAGACAAACGCCGCCACCACCCACGCGCCGTCCTCGTGAATTTTGGCCGCCAGCGCCTGCGCGGCCCGAATGTTTTTCATCCGGCCCGCCGTCGAAAAATCCTGGTTGGCCGTGACGATGCGCAGCAAATCGCCGTCCAGATGCACCGTCACACGGCCGCGCGCCGCCAGTTCTTTTTTCAATGCCAGCGCCAGCGTGGTCTTGCCCGCGCCCGGCTGTCCGGTGAACCAGTAAATCATAATTGTTTCGTTTTGAACGGCCCGATTCCAAATGAAAACCGGCCATCGGTCAACTGCGGATTTATTTTTTGCTCCGAAGAATGGCGCGTCAGTCGCCAAATAATTTATTCATCCGCTCGCTCGCCGACATTTCGCGGGAATTGATTTCAGATTTCGGCGTCCAATTGCGGCGGGCGAATTCAAAATACTCGCAGAA
Source organism: Verrucomicrobiia bacterium (assembly GCA_036268155.1). Taxonomy (GTDB): domain Bacteria; phylum Verrucomicrobiota; class Verrucomicrobiia; order Limisphaerales; family UBA11358; genus UBA11358. Next base: position 11,308 of record DATAUQ010000124.1, read on the forward strand.
ATTTCCGGCGGCCTTTTCCAGCACGGGCTCCGCGCGCCGTTCGCGGCACTGTTGCGCCACGCGCGCATCATAATGCTCGCAGTTCAAACACACCCGTAAATCCGCGCGACATTTCATGCACGTTTCCCCGCGACCGGGCTGGCCGCTCAATGTCCAGGGTTCACCGCAGTTATGGCAATGGCGCGAAGCAGACATTTATGATTTACGATTTACGATTTGAACGGGCATTATCAAACCGAGCCAATCATAAATCATCAATCACAAATCGTAAATGAAATGAAACCCGGCGAATCCGCCTTCCATGAAATCCTCAAGCCCGCCGTTATCGTCGGCGCGCTCGGTTATTTCGTAGATGTTTATGATTTGATTTTGTTCGCCATCGTGCGCGCCGCGAGTTTGAAAGACCTCGGATTTTCCGACGACCAGATTTTGGAACGCGGCATTTTTCTGTTCAATTGCCAGATGGCCGGAATGCTTGTTGGCGGAATCGCCTTCGGAATTCTCGGCGATAAGCTCGGCCGAGTCGTTTTGCTTTTCGGTTCAATCCTGCTTTATTCCGTTGCCAACATCGCGAATGGCTTCGTCCATTCCGTCGAAAGTTACGCCGTCTGGCGATTTGTCGCCGGATTCGGACTCGCGGGCGAACTTGGCGGCGGCATTACGCTCGTCTCCGAAATTCTTTCCAAGGAGGCGCGCGGCTACGGCACGATGATTGTCGCCACCGTTGGCGTTTTCGGCGCGGTTGTCGGTGGACTCATTGCCGGCCTGGTTCACTGGCGCACGGCCTATTTCATCGGCGGTGGACTTGGATTGGTTCTTTTGATTTTGCGAATGAGCGTCGCGGAATCGGGAATGTTCAAGCAACTGCAAACCAAATCAACGCAAGTCGCGCGTGGAAATTTTCTATCGCTGTTCATTAATTGGAAACGCTTTGCAAAATATCTGCGCTGCATCCTCATCGGAGTGCCGTTGTGGTTTGTCATCGGCATCCTCGTCACGTTCTCGCCGGAAATCTCAAAAGCCCTGCAAATACAGGACACAATTGACGCCGCCCACGCCGTCGCCTTTGCCTATACCGGCATTACGTTCGGCGGATTTGCCAGCGGCTTCTTCAGCCAGCAACTGCGTTCTCGCAAAAAAATTATTTTCGCTTTCATCCTTTTCACGCTGGCGGCGATGGCCGCGTATTTTTTCTGCGCCGGATTTTCCGCCGCGACTTTTTATCTCGTCATCCTCTTTCTCGGATTCGGCGTCGGCTATTGGGCGGTTTTCGTGACCATCGCTGCAGAACAATTTGGCACGAACATCCGCGCCACCGTCGCCACCACCGTGCCGAATTTTGTGCGCGGCGCGGTTGTGCCGCTCACGATGACGTTCAATCATTTCAAGTCAAAAATCGGCATCGTCCCCAGCGCGGCGCTCATCGGCGTGACATGCATTTTGGTCGCGCTCTGGGCGTTGCGCGGACTGGATGAAACCTATGGCAAAAATCTCGACTATACCGAGCCGGTCTGACACACCAGCAAAGAAAGTTTGTTTTGCCGCCGGACACCGTGGATAATTTTTCCCGATGACACCGCCCAAAAGTCAAAAACTGTTCACTCTCGGACGCCGATGCGGACGGCTGGCGAACCGCCTCATCATTTTCGCCAACCTCATCGCGCTCGCGGAGGAACAAGGACATCGCGTCATCAACTTCACCTTCCACAGCTACTCCGGCCTGTTCGGGAAAACCCGCGAGAATCTTTTCTGCGAATATCCCGTGCCAAAACGGAAGCACTGGCTGGACCGGATTTCTGGCGTCGGTGCGACCATCCGCAAGACGCGGATTTTTTATCACCTGACCCGCTACGCGTGCCTGCTGAACGAACGACTCCCGGTTTTTGGCAAATCGGTCGTCACGTTGCGCCAGTTGCCGGATCGGCGCGTCACCGCGCTGGACGCGCCGGAAGTTCAGGAAAAAATCCGCGTGGCCCGTATCGTCCTGGTCTATGGCTGGTGGTTCCGCTCGCCGAACTTGGTGCAGAAGCATGGCGGCAAAATCCGCGATTATTTCCGCCCGCTGGAAAAATTTGAAGCCGCCAGCCGCGTAGCGGTTGACCGTCTGCGGCGCGACGCGGACATCGTCATCGGTGTCCACGTCCGCCACGGTGATTATCGCACGGCGCGCGGCGCCAAATATTTTTTCACGGCGGAGCGCTACGCCGCCTGGATGCGCGAGCTGGTTCCGCAGTTCCCCGGGCGCAGGGTGTCGTTTCTGGTCTGCAGCGATGAGCCGCGCAATGCGGGCGAGTTTGCGGGATTGACCGTGGAGTTTGGCAATTCGCCCGTGAGTGACATGTATGCAATGGCGCGGTGTGATTACATTCTCGGCACCAGAAGCACTTTTACGCAATGGTCATCCTTTTACGGCAAAAAACCGCTCTTGCAAGTGAACACCAGCGATGAAGCGGCTAAAATTGAAAATTTCCGCGTCTGCTATTTGGATTGGGATTTATGATGAAACTTGGATTATTTGGCGGCTCGTTCGACCCGGTTCACCTCGGGCATCTGCTCGTCGCGCAGGCGGCGGTCGAGGAACTCGGGCTGGACAGATTATTTTTTATTCCCGCCGCGCAATCACCGTTCAAAGCAAAAAATCAAATTGCTCCGGCGGAAATCCGTTTGCAATTGCTCCGGCTCGCGCTCGCGGGCAAAACGAACTGTGAAATTGACGATCAGGAAATCCGGCGCGGCGGAATTTCTTATTCGGTTGAAACCTTGTGCGATTACGCGAAACGCTTTCCCGGCGCGCAACTGTTTTATCTCATCGGCGCGGACAATATTTCAAAATTGAACGAATGGCGCGAGGCGAGTGAGCTGGCGAAGCTCGCGGAATTTGTGGCTGTTCCGCGTCCGGGCGAAACGGCGGCAGAATTTCCAAAACCATTTCGCGGGAAAATTTTGAAAGGATTTCCGATTGGAATTTCCTCGTCGCAAATCCGCGCGCGGGCGAAGGCTGGTTTAACAATTGAAAATCTCGTGCCGCCGTTCGTGGCCGAGGCGATTCACGCAGTAAAAATTTACGGTTAGGAAAATTGTCGCGCGAAGGACGCGAAGGCGGCGAAGAAAACAGAAAACGTCTTCACCTTCGTTTTTCTTCGCGTCCTTCGCGCGACGTTTCCGCTTTGGAAATTTTATCCGTGTCCATCCGTGTCCATCTGTGGTTAAATTCCCCGCGCAACTATGGATTCTAAAAAACTGGCGCAGCTTTGCCGCGATTATGCGGACAACAAAAAGGCGGAGAACATCGTCATTCTTGATGTGCGCGATCTGTCGTCCGTGACGGATTATTTTGTGATCGCGTCCGGCACGAGCGAACCGCATCTGCGCGCCATCGTGGGTGCCATCACCGACGGACTGCGCGAGGAACACGACCTGCGCCCGACGCGCACGGACGGCTCGTTGCAGGGCGCGTGGGTGGTGCTGGATTTCTTTGACGTGATCGTCCACGTCATGCGTACGGACGCGCGCGAGCGTTACGATCTGGAAGGTCTCTGGGGCGACGCGGCGCGGGTGAAGTCGAAAAGCAAACCGGCCAAAATAAAATTGACCAGCCGCCAGGCCTCGAAGAAGCGAATCAGGAAAGCTGGAAAATAGGAATGACAATCAAGTTGGTTCTAGTTTTGATGAATTATTCATCAAAACTCTTTTTCAATATACGCAACGCACCCTTCTCTCAACCTCACAAGAAGTGAATAATCGAGTTCTTCGGCGGATTTTTCTAAAGAATCAAGCATTAAAACCTTTTGAATAATTTTTGCGAAATCTTCGTGCAAAGGAGAAGGGAAGAATGCGCCATTCGCCACATTTTCCATTCGGATTTGGAGCCACCTACTTGAGCCAGCGTCTCCAAGCTGGGTATTTTTGGCTGCAATTAAGAAGTCAATCATTTGCACGCAGTTTTGAAGTGCCAACAAGCGTTTTTCAGCCAAATTCTTTTTTCTTTCAATTTTTAGGTGTTGAGATGTTTGCAACCATTGAGTCCACGCACTCAAGAGGCCGGTTAATATTGAACCGGCTAGCGTGAAGATTCCTCCTACAATTGCTCCTAAAAAAGCTGCTCGTTCTGGTGTCATTGCCTAGTTACAAAATATTTGCCGCCAGTTCCGCCAGTTCCGAGCGTTCGCCTTTTTGCAGTTCGATGTGCGCGGCGATGGCCTGGTCGCGGAATCGGCTGACGATGTAATTGAATCCGTTCGATGACGAGTCCACATACGGATTGTCAATCTGATACGGG
>DATAUQ010000125.1:0-8953 GCA_036268155.1 Verrucomicrobiia bacterium
GCATCGCGCCCTCGCTTTTGGCGAAGAGCATCACGCCGCTCGTGTCCGCATCCAGCCGGTGGACGTGCCGGAGATAGCGCAGATTGCGCGAGCGCGCCCAGAAATCATCCGCGCGGATGGACGAATCAATCGCCGTCTGCAGGTTCCAGTTCGTCTTGCGCCACGAATCCGGCACGAGCATCCAGCCGCGCGGCTTGTCAATCGCCAGCACCGAGCGATCCTCAAAGATGATGGAAATCGGCTCGCAGCCCGGCAGTTCGATGAAATTGGGTTTGGCCAAAATGAAAAGTTTCCGTGAACGTGAATGAAATTATTTTTTGCCGTCCGGCTCACGCAAATTCAGCTTCTGAAAATAATCGCGATAATAACCACGGTCGCGCGCCAGCAAGCCGTCGGCGTGAAGCTGGGCATGGGCCGCAATCAGGAAATCAGTAACAATTCTTCCACGTTTGCCGCCGCGTTCGAGATAAGCCCGGAACATTTCACCGGCCAGCGTCGCGCTTTCGACCGACGACGCAACAAATTTGATCTGCCAGTCCGAAAGAAATTCCTGGATCGCCGAACTTGAAAGCACGGGAGTGATTTCCGCGACGACAGTTTCGCAAATGACCAAACCTGTTTGCGCCGCCGCCCGCAACGCGGACTCGGAAGATTCGGCGTGGAGCAGATCGTCCAAAAGCACGTCGAGCAGGACTGAACTGTCAACTGCCGTTGGCATCGCGGGTCAGGCGCAGATAGTCGTCTGTGTTTTTTCCGGCGGGCAAATGACCGCGACCGCGCCATTTGGCAAAAACATTTTTGGCAGGCGCATTGCCGCCGGCTTTCTGTGCGCGTTCGAGCGTTTTCAAAAAATGCAGGACTTCGCGCAGCACCGGCTCGGGCTGGTGCTTGATTTCTTCCATCAAAATTTCCTGCGCACTCATGCCCACAAATTAAACGATAACTTCCGGCTTGGCAAAATGAAAAGCGGCTGTGCGCCCAAGCTCCGTCCCGCCCACATTTCATTTCGACGCGGTCGCGCCGTAGCCAAAGGCGAAGGCGGACAGGAGCGGCATATTTGTAGAAACCCGAATCAATAAAATTCAAGCCCCGGCGGGGCGACAGATTCAGAAATGATTCGGCGTGTTTTGAAAATGTATCGCTGGCGGAAGATGCCGCTCCTGACGCAGCTTGGAAATTATTTTTGTCCGGGTTCTACAAAGATGTCGCGCCCACGGCACTGGCGAGTGCAACAGTTCAACTGAATTGGGTCTAGCCAAGTTCGTTATGAACCATCTGTTTCTCAATAATTTCAAGGCGCTTCTCTAAATGTTTTTCTAGCACGGTGTTTTTCAGCTTTTTAGCAAAGGAAACGGCTTCAAAATGAAATCCGTTGTGAACACTTTTTGAACCGAGATCATAAATTCTTTTGACGAGGTCAACTGGCCGCTTGCGCATTTCATTTAGCGAATGGACTCGTATGAGCTTGTGATGGTCAGCTCGGAGAAGATATTCATTCGAGGTGTAGCGCGTGACTAATTTGCTGAAAATGTTCTTGGGCAGAGATTCAAGATTTGCCCAGAGCAGACGGTTGAGAAGCGGGAGGCCACCATTCCATGTTTTCTTAAGATTTCTTGTTGGTATAAAAAGATAGGCATCTGCGAACTTGCGCACAAGGTCTGGATTTTTATTAGCACCTTTTGGAGCAAATATGGCCTGAAGACTCCTACACCGATGAGCTTCTAATTCGCCAGCCTCCCACAATTCGACTTTTTTCTGATTCACTCTCAACCCATAGCGATCCAAATTTCGAGTGAGCAGTAATCCGCAATGCAGAAAACAGGAATGGTTCGAGCTACGCCGAAACCTTTATTCATGACAATCTCCGCTTCCGGAATACTCGGAGCGTATTTTGCAGAAATAATTGATTCGTAAACTCGCCGGACAGTGGCTTCGCGGTCGTCTAAAGAATCAGGAACAACAATTGGAAAAGTGCGGTTTTTGAAAGCCCTCCAAAAGTCATTGTTAAACCATTTCTGGAAATCTTCCCATTTCATATTGCGCACATTTACATTTTCCGCCATTCCGTCTTCGGTGGCTCCGGCAAACCTTGCGCGCGCAGCGCCGTGCGGAAATGCAGCTTGGAAATTTTCGCCAGTTCGCCCGCGCCGCGTTCTTCCACAAATTTTTTCGCCGCCGCATCCACCGCCGCCGACGCGCCCTTCGGCAGTTTCATTCCGAATTGTTTTTCCAGTTTCGCCAGGCCTTTCACAAATTCGTCGCGCGCCAGGATCGAGGCCGCCGCCACGGCGATGTCTTCTTCCGCCTTGTGCCGCTGCACGAGCTGCAATTCCTTGCCCTGCGCCATCAACGCTTTTTCAATCACGCTCTTGCTCGCGGCGAACTGGTCGCTGATGGCCTTCACCGGCGGCGGGTTCATCTGGTAACGCTTGCCCAGCAGATTTTCGATCACGCGCGCATGACCCCACGCGAGCAGCGTGTTGACGCTGCGCATCTTCGCGTAAAGCCGGTTGTAAGCCTCGTTGCCGATGACGACGGAATCCACCACGCAACCGGGCGTCTTGCGGATTTTCTCGGCGAGTTCGGCAATCTTCTTGTCGCTGGAAATATTCTTGGAATCGCGGATGCCGATTTCTTTCCACGCGTTGATGACGCTCTCGTTCACATAAACGCCCGCGATGGACAGCGGCCCGAAGAAATCGCCCTTGCCGCTTTCGTCCACGCCGATGCGCGGCAGGAGCAGGTCGGGATTCAGAATGGTTTCGTAGCCGAGCTTGACCTCCTTGAGAATTTCCGGCTCCAGCACGAACTCGACAAATTCCGCCGTCCCCTTCCCCTGCACCACCAGCTTGCCGCTCTCGTAAAAAACAATGTTCGTCTTGTCCGATTCAAACGCGAACCGCGCATACGGCACCTCGCGCGGCTTCCAGTTGCGCGCCTGCAACGCGGCCAGCAGCGCCGACGCCTGTTCGTCGGTCAGCTTGCAAGTGTGGATGGTGAGCGGCCTCACGCGGAAAATCATAACCACAAAGACACAAAGGACACAAAGAATTTGCAAATGCCTTTGACAAAATCTAAAACCGCCAGAAAATGAAACGAAGTTATGCAGACACCGATTTTAATAATTATTGTCTTTATCGCGTGTCCAATCGCAGCGTTGCTTTTCATTGTCCGGCTGGTTGCCGCTCCGTTTTCCAGCAAGGTTGCGAATCAAATGAGGAAACATCCATTCATTCACATCATGTGGGCTGGTTTTGCGTTTGTTGGCGTTCTTGCCGTCATCGGAGAAATATATCCATCAAGTCTTACTGGCGGCACTCGTGGCAGATACATGAGAGCGCAAGAACACTACGCGGAGGCATTCAAGGCTGGCGACACCAATGTCCCGCTGCTTGAAATGGACTGGTTCGCGCCAACGGTGCATTTCTGTCGAGTGAGCCAATCCGGCAAAGGCTCGGCGCGACGCGATGTCGGTCACGCAATTCAAGCTGGCGTCTCCATTTCACTGGACGAAACCAACCTGCAAGCACTCGTTGAAACCATCAACCATTTGCCCGCACCGCCAAAAAAATCCCTACCAGTCGAGCGACAGATCGTCGTCGGCTGCATCCGAAGCAATCAATGGTTTCACGCCGTGTATGACAGGGCAAACATTCCCAACGAGCTGGAAATAATTTCTGAAATTACCGGCGCGTATTTACCTTGGTTTATTCCAGAGGTTTCTGGCTATTCAGTTGCAGTTGCAAAACAGGGGAAATTTTCTTGCATGGCTTTGAATGCGCCGATTGTAATTTCGCAGCACGATGAAGTTGATGGCATCCATCCAATTCATCCAGTGTTGCATATTTGGGATATTAGCCAAAACACATATAAACCCATTTCTGAATCTTCCTTGTTTTCCGAATGGGCGAGTCAGTGGGAATCGGTAGCAACTTCACCAGATGGAAACATTATCGGCGTTGTGTCTTACAATGGTTTGTATGTTGTGGATTGGAAAAGCAAGGTTTTGAAGTGGTCAGACACCCATATTGACCGTGCTGGAGGCTGGATACTGAACAAACGGATTTTGGTAGCAGGAGACAAGTCACAATATCTGTTCGCCATCAAAAGCGACGAACATTTAATCCATCGATTGAATTTACTTACAGGTGAAGAACTCGGTGTCTTGGGTAATGATATACCAGCCGGCGAAGGTGACGTAGGAATCCTTAAAGTTTCAAATAACGGAAAAATTTTAGTTGCTGGTTTTGGGAGTTATCGGCCAAAAACTTTTGCTGTTTGGGAGGTCGGCAAAGATGAACCGGTTGCAAAATTCACAGAACCCGACGGTGCTTATGCAGATGTCTCACCAGATGGTGAGTTAATTGCATTGTGCAGGTTTGGAAGTGAAAATTTGGTTCTCTATAGGTGGAGATCAGGCGAACGGAAAGAAGTGCATTTGCGGAATTCTCAATCCGTCAATGCCGTTTATTGGTCGCCTGACGGCAAGAGGTTGGCCGCTTATGTGGACACTTATCCCGCATCCATCATCATTTACGATGCGACTTCATGGAAACCCATCGCTCATTGGAATTGCGGACGGATTGGAGAAAGCTCTGAATTTTACTTTGGTTGCGATGGATTGCTTTACCAAATCCGAAAAAACGAGCTTAACGCGTTGGATGTTCCAAAGTTGAACAGCATCGTTCACGATTAAAAGCACTTCAAAATTTTCGCCATTTATTTTTCGTGTCATTCGTGTATTTCGTGGTTCGCCAAATTTTTGAACTCAAAACCAAAAACTAAAAATTCAAAACTCGTCGCCGCGTTGCTGGACTGGTTCGCCGCGAACGCCCGCGACCTGCCGTGGCGGCGCACGCGCGATCCTTATGCGATCTGGGTTTCGGAAATCATGCTGCAACAGACGCAGGTGAAAACGGTGATCCCATTTTGGAACCGCTGGATGCGCGAACTGCCGACGATTGAAGCCGCCGCCAAAGCGCCATCGGCCAAAATCCACAAGCTTTGGGAAGGACTCGGCTATTACACGCGCGTCCGCAATTTGCAAAAAGCCGCGCAGCAAATCGTGGCGCAACAAACATCCCGCAGGAGGCGAGGTGACGAGTCTCAAACTAAAAGCAAATTAGAGACTCCTCACGTCGTCTCCTACAAATTCCCGGAAACCTATGATGAGGTTCTGGCGCTGCCCGGAATCGGGCGCTACACAGCCGGCGCGATTTGCAGCATCGCCTTCAACCAACCAAGACCAATTCTTGATGGCAATGTCATTCGCGTGTTGACGCGGATTTTTGGCATCGGACAAAACCCGAAAAAAAGGGAAACAAATCAACTACTCTGGCAAATTGCCGAAGAATTGGTTTGTCGCGCGAAGGACGCGAAGGAAACGAAGAAGAAATTTCCTTCGCAAACTTCGCGGCCTTCGCGCGACAATTCCTGTTCGCATTTGAATCAATCCCTGATGGAACTCGGCGCGTTGATCTGCACGCCGCGAAGTCCGCAATGCCTGATTTGCCCGGTGAAAAAACTCTGCGTCGCGTTCAAAGAAAACCGCACGGACGAACTGCCGAACCTCGGCAAGCGCCAAGTAGCGACAGCGCGAACATTTTTTGCCTTCGTCATCGAGCGCGACGGAAAATTTCTCGTCCGGCAACGTCCGGTTGGAATTGTGAACGCGCATTTGTGGGAGTTCCCGAATTTCGAAACCAATGGCGAAAATAAGAACGCGAAGGAAATCTTTGATTCTGCTTTCGATTTCAAAGCTTTGGAATTTCAGCAACTTTGCACCGTAAAACATTCCATCACGCGTTATCGAATCACGCTGGAAGCATTTCTAGTTCAATTGCCCAAACGCTTGAAAACATTCGATGGAATCTGGTTGCCGCGCGCCCGATTTGATTCGCTGGCCTTCACGGCTGCGCACAAAAAACTCGCCAGTTTTGCGAAGAATTGTATCTTGTCCGACCGATGATTTATTTCGACCATAACGCCACCGCGCCGGTGATGCGCGAAGCCCGCGAGGCCTGGCTGGACGCGACGGAAAAGTTTTCCGGCAACGCCTCCAGTCCGCACCAGTTCGGCCTGCGTGCCAGCACCGCGCTCCGCGACGCGCGCGAAAAGCTCGCGCATTTTCTCGGCTGCCACGCGAACGACATCATTTGGACGAGCGGCGCGACCGAGGCGAACAACACGGTCATGCATCACTTCGCCAAAACGCTGGATGTGAAAAGTGAAGTTTGGATTTCTGCCATCGAGCATCCGTGCGTTGACGAGTCGGCGAAGCATTATTTTGGCAAACGCGCGCGCATCATTCCCGTCACGCATGACGGCGTGATTGATTTGGACTGGCTCACGTCGGAACTTGCCGACACGCGACCGGGACTCATTGGCGTGATGGCGGCAAATAATGAGACGGGCGTCATCCAGCCGTGGCGCGAGATTCTTTCTATTTGCCAGAGTTATGAAGTTCCGTTCTTCACCGACGCCGTGCAATGGCTCGGCAAAATGCCCGCGCACGGTTTGGGCGATTGTGATTTCGTCACGGGCGCGGCGCACAAGTTCGGCGGACCGCGCGGCATTGGCTTTCTCAAAATTCCGCACAAAAGCAAAATCACGCCGTTGCTCGTCGGTGGCAAACAGGAGCAAGGCATTCGCGCCGGAACCGAAAATGTCGCCACGATTCTTTCCATGCTCGCGGCGCTGGAAATCCGCGAAAAACAAATCGCGAACGGCCAGCATTTGTTGCGTGGCGCGTGGCGCGAGAATTTTGAGAAACAACTTTTGAACGAATTGCCCGGCGCAACCATCGTGGGCGCGAAGTCCCCGCGTTTGTGGAATACAGTTTCTGCGTTGATGCCGGACGGCGTGCAATCGCGATGGCTTTCAAAATTGGACAAGGCTGGTTTCGCCGTTTCGACTGGCTCGGCTTGCACGACTGGAAAAGAAGAGCCGTCGCACGTTCTGGCCGCGATGCATTTCAAGGCGGCGGAAGCCCATCGCGTCCTGCGTTTCAGCAGTGGTTGGGAAACTACTGAATCCGATTGGGACGCGCTGGCGAAAGCGCTGGTAAAAATCAAAGGCGAGGTTTAATTCTGATTAATCAACCGCACTTCGCGTTGCGGAAATGGGATTTCAATCTTGTTCGCGCGGAATTGATTCAGGATTGCCTCGTAAATTTCCACCTGCGCCGGATTGTAATCCGGCACTTTCGTCCACGGCTTGATCGTGATCTGGATGGAAAAATCTCCCAGCGCCGCGATGCCGATGAACGGCACGGGTTCCTTGAGCACGCGCGGATTGGCGGCAAGGATCTCGCGGACGATTTTCAAAGCGCCGTCCATGCTTGTTCCGTAACCGACGCCGACGCCCAGATCAAGCTGCCGTATCTGACCGTAGTTGTGCATGATTTCGCCGACGAGCTTCCGGTTTGGAATCATGACGTGCGACCTGTCGGCGTGCAGCAGCATCGTGGAAAACAATTCGATATGCTTCACCTGCCCGCTCACGCCGGCGACTTCGATGTATTCGCCCACGCGGAACGGCTTGGAAAAAATAATCACCAGTCCGGCGACCAGGTTGCCAAGGACGCCCTGAAGCGCGAAGCCGATGCCGACGCCCGCCACTCCCATGACGCCAAGCGCCGGGGCGATCGGGACGCTTAATTTTTCCAGCGCGTCCAGGAGCGCCACGAGAAACACGAGCAGCCGGGCGACGCGCACGGCCAGCATGACGATGGGCGGCTCGACCTGTTTCTTTTCCAGCCATTCCCGGAGCACACGGCCGATCCACCACGCGATGATCAGGCCGATGGTGAGAATGATCACCGCGCCGATGATTTGAAAACCGTAGTCGGTCAAAAAATCAACGACCTTGTTTTTGATCTGGTCAATGGTCTGGATTGTCTTGTCGGTTGTGTTTCCCATGTATTATATTAATAAACGGTTTTTGCGAGCCATTGCTTAATTGAAATCCGCATGCGCCGTCAACTCTGAATGATTGACGCAGGCGATTTTTCTGACAGATTTCCGCGACAGCATGACAACTAAAACGCGCAACCGGCTCATCTTGCTTTTCATTCTGGCGTTTCCATTCATCGTCCTGTTCGGCTTTATTTTTTCTGAATATGTTGCACCACTCCCACCGGTTCAACCGCTGCCAAATCCAAACGGCTACGATGATTTGGTGAAGGCGGGAAAGATGGTGGTAGTAAATGCCACAATAAACACCACCTTCTATGGCGACATGAGCGAGACGCAATTGCAAGAAGTCGTTTCGACAAATGCTGCCGCCTTGGCGCTGGCGCGCGCTGGCTTGAGCAATCAATGCCGAGTGCCAGTTCAATATTCAGAGATCTGGAGCAATCACCTCGACGATTTGGCAAGTCTCAAACATTTGGCGCAGGCATTTCTCGCTGAAGGCAGACTGGCGGAAATGGAAAACCGCCCAAGCGACGCCGCGAAATCTTATTTGGATGTAATTCACTCGGGTAACGAATCGGCGCGCGGCGGAACTTTGATGGATGAATTGGTTGGCATGGCCATCGAATCAATAGGAACAAGTCCTTTGCAAAAACTGGTCCCACAACTCAACGCACAATTCTGCCGCGAAACCGCCGCCGCTTTGGAAACTCTCGATTCTCAAAGACAAACTTGGAACGAAGTCATGCAGCAAGAACACGATTGGTCACACAGAACTTTCAATAGCCTGCAAGATAAAATCCATCGGCCATTCTTGGAAAAAACGGCCGAGAAAGCGTATCAAAAGCCCGCCAAAAAATTTAAGGAACAACAGGTCAAGACACGCCAATTGATCATTAATCTCGCGGCGCGCGCTTACGAATTGGACAAAGGCCATCCGCCCGCAAGCCTAGCTGATTTAGTGCCAGATTATCTCAAAGCCATTCCTCAAGACCCGTTCACCGGCACGAACATGATTTATTCTCCAAAATAAATTGCAG
>DATAUQ010000126.1:0-11443 GCA_036268155.1 Verrucomicrobiia bacterium
TGTCGTAATTGCTGAATGCGCCCGTATTTTTCCTGCGGTGCAACACCCGCTTCTACTTGATCTAGTCCGAGTTTTTTTGCCACGGCGTTTGCGGTGCGCTCGTTGTCGCCGGTGAGCATGATGATTTTCAGACCGAGCCGGTGAAGCTGCGCGATGGCTTCAGGCGTGGATGCCTTGATAGGATCGGAAACCGTGATAATTCCAGCAGCGTTGCCATTGATGGCGACGAACATTGCTGTCTGTCCCTCGGCCTGCAACACGGTTGCTTGATGTTCGACAGCTTCCAATCCAGTGACACCTCGCTCTTGGAGAAATTTTAATTTGCCGACAGCGATTTCGCGTCCGCCGATTTTTCCGACAACTCCGCCGCCGGTAATGGAAGTAAAGTCAGACACGGGTTGGAGTTTCACGTTGCGCTCTTTCGCGCCGTGAACAATCGCGGCGGCGAGCGGATGTTCGCTGTTTTGTTCAACCGACGCGGCGGTGAACAGCAATTCATCTTCAGTTACGCCGTTGACCGGAAGGATTTTTGTGAGGCGTGGTTTGCCTTCAGTGAGCGTGCCGGTCTTGTCAACGACGACGGTAGTAACTTTCTCAATGACTTCGATTGCTTCGGCATTGCGGATGAGGACGCCTTCCTGCGCGCCGCGTCCGATACCAACCATGACAGACATCGGCGTGGCAAGCCCAAGCGCGCATGGGCACGCGATGATGAGGACGGCGACCGCGTTGACAATGGCGTGGGCGAAGCGTGGTTCTGGACCGAGCCATGCCCACGCAACAAACGTGATAAGCGCAATTGCCAGCACTGCCGGAACGAAGTAGCTGGAAACTTTATCGGCCAACGCCTGAATCGGCGCGCGACTTCGTTGCGCGTCGGCTACCATCTGGACGATGCGCGCCAGCACGGTTTCGCTGCCGACGTGTTCGGCTTGCATGAGGAAACTGCCGGTGGTGTTGAGCGTGCCGCCGGTCACTTTGTCACCGATACTTTTCTCCACGGGAATCGGCTCGCCGGAAATCATGGATTCGTCCACAGAAGTTTTGCCGTCGAGCAGAACGCCGTCCACCGGAATTTTTTCACCGGGACGCACGCGCAAGGTTATTCCGGCTTGAACGGATTCGAGCGGCACGTCACGTTCTTCACCGTCTTGAACCACCCGCGCGGTTTTGGGCGCGAGATTGAGCAACGCGCGAATGGCGCTTCCGGTTTTGCTGCGTGCCCGCAGTTCGAGAACCTGACCAAGCAGCACGAGCACGACAATCACCGCCGCCGCTTCAAAATAAATTCCAACCTCGCCGTCCGGTGCGAACGAATTTGGAAACGCGCTTGGCATGAGCATCACCACCGCACTGAACAGATAGGCCGTGCCGACGCCAATGGCGATAAGCGTGAACATATTCAAATGCCAAGTGACGAGTGAATGCCAGCCGCGCTCGAAGAAAGGCCAGCCCGCCCATAGCACGACGGGCGTTGATAAAATGAATTGAATCCAGCGGGGCGTGTCACCCATCACCCAACTTTCGTGACCCAGCGCGGGAAGCAAGTGCGCCATTGCAAGCAGGAAGACCGGCAGCGCAAGTGCCGCGCCAATCCAAAACCGTCGTGTCATGTCCGTGAGTTCGTGATTTTCTTCCTCGACGGCTGAAACGGTTTTAAGCTCCAACGCCATGCCGCATTTTGGGCAATATCCCGGATGATCCTGCTGCACTTCCGGGTGCATCGGGCAGGTGTAGATAACTTTGCCCACCGCGGGGAGGGCCATCGTTGGACCGTGCTTCGCCACGATGGTGGGGACGGAATCAATACTCATATAGTTCCACTTAGTCTGTAGTGAGCATCACACACAAACGCAATGCTGAACGCGCAATCATCAGTTCTTCGTCCGTGCGAATGACGCGCACTTTGACCGTGCTTGCATTTGTGGAAATCATCGGCGCATTTTTTTTATTTCGTGCTTTGTCCAATTTAATGCCGAGAAAATCCAATCCTTCGCAAATGCGCGCACGGACTGGCGACGCGTTTTCACCAATGCCGCCGGCGAAGGCGAGCGTGTCCAATCCGCCGAGCGCGGCGGCAAAGGAACCTATCCATTTTTTCGCCTGATAACAAAACAATGCCACGGCTTCCGCCGCCCGCACGTCCCGCTTTTCATGGTTGAGCAAGTCCCGCATGTCAGAGCTGGTTTCAGAAATGCCGAGCAAACCGGACTTGTGGTTGACCATTTCATAAAATTGTTTGGTGGTCATCTCTCCGGTTCTTGCGAGATACGCCGCAAGGCCAGGGTCTAAATCGCCGGATCGCGTGCTCATCACCAATCCTGCCGTCGGTGTGAAACCCATGCTGGTGTCCATACTTTTGCCGTTGCGCACGGCGGCGAGGCTCGCGCCGTTGCCGAGATGCGCGAGGATCACGCGACCTTTCGTTGCCGCCGGGTCGCCCAAGCGCGTGAGTTCTTCCATCAGATAGGCGTAAGACAAACCGTGAAAACCGTAGCGCTGAATTCCTTTGGCGTCGAAGCGTCGCGGAATCGGAAGCAGCTTCGCCACGCGCGGCATGGTCTGGTGAAACGCCGTGTCGAAACAGGCCACCTGCTGCAATTTAGGATGCCGTTCGCGGAACGTCTCGATCAATTCAATCTCGCGCGGCAAATGATCCGGGTCGTTCGGGCTGATGCGACGCAGTTCATCCAATAATTTTCGTGTGACAATCTCAGGCTCGGTGTGTTTCATCCCATGAACCACGCGATGTCCCACGGCTTTTACCAACTCAAAATGATTTTGTTTTTCAAGCCAATCAATCAGGAAGTTCGCCGCTGATTTGTGATCGGCGGCGGCAAGTTTGCGACTGACCTCTGGCTTTCCATCCGCGCCGTGAAATGTCAGGTTCGTTCCGTGCAAACCGATGCGGTCAATTTTTCCATAAAGTTTTAGCTTCATCGGCTCGCCAACTTGGTAGAGCGCGAACTTGATGCTCGACGAGCCGCCATTGATCGTCAGGACGCCGGGCGAAAACTTTTTTGTCCTCGCAGAAGTTTTCTTTGTCGGTGATTTTGCAGATGGCTGTTTCATTTTTGCCCGGTTCTTCATCTTTCTTGTTCGCAAGTCATTCAAAGACTTACAACATAAATGATCTGAAGCACAAACTCGCGCTTATCAAATCTTGGCCGCCCTTAATCCTTTTTTGCGAATGTGCGTTTTACCAAACTGTTACAGAGTTACAGATATGCAAGTGAAACCAACCCTCCATTTTTCCCCCGGCGAACTTTCTGTTCCGGCGCGCCGGCTGGCGCATCTCATATATCGCAGCCTTTTTCTTAATCAACAAGCAAAACCGCCGCACCTTGTAGCTTTCCATTGCGCAATTTCGTCAAGGCTTCATTCGCTTCAACTAAAGGGAATGTTTGTATCGTTGTCCGCACTAGCACGCGAGGAGCCAGTGCCAGGAATTCTTCTCCGTCACGGCGGGTGAGATTCGCCACGGAGCAAATCTTTCGCTCGTGCCAAAGAAGTTCATACGGGAACGACGGAATGTCGCTCATGTGAATTCCACCGCAGACCACTGTGCCGCCTTTGGTCACGGCGCGCAGCGCTTGCGGCACGAGTTCGCCAGCGGGCGCGAAGATAATGGCAGCGTCGAGCGGCTCGGGAGGCAGCGTGTTTGAGTCGCCGGACCATGTCGCGCCGAGCGAGCGAGCGAATTGTTGTGCAGCAACATCGCCGGGTCGGGTGAACGCGAAAATTTGCCGGCCTTGAAAGAGTGCCACTTGGGTGATGATATGTGCCGCCGCGCCAAAACCATAGATGCCGAGACGGCGAGCGTCACCAGTCTGGCCGAGTGAACGATAGCCGATCAGACCAGCGCAGAGTAGCGGCGCAGCCTCGGCGTCAGAATAAATATCGGGAATCAGGAAGCAGAAGCGGGCGTCGGCCACGACATATTCCGCGTAACCGCCATCCAAGGTGTAGCCCGTGAACTTGGCGCGGTCACACAGGTTTTCGCGCCCTGACCGGCAATAGGCACATTCACCACAGGTCCAGCCGAGCCACGATATTCCCACACGGTCGTTGCGTTTGAAGCGCTCGACGCCATTGCCAAGTTCCGCGATTCGTCCGATGATTTCATGTCCTGGAATCAATGGCAGTTTGGGTTTTGGCAATTCACCATTCACCACATGCAAGTCAGTGCGGCAGACGGCGCAGGCGCTTATATGCACAAGCACTTGGCCGTCCATAGGCTGGGGCGTTGGCAATTCGGTTTCCCGCAATAGCGTGTTAACCGAATGTAAGACCATTGCGCGCATAGCCATTCACCGCTTGCGTGCTTCGCAGGTGTGCATCGGCACGTTCGGGTTGCGAACCATTCGTAATGCCTGATTCGCTCGGGAAAGGTTTCGTTGGCAGTTCTAAAATCGGAAAACCGCCCATGCCCCACAACCCACCGCCCTGCCAATAGTAGGGCCAGTCGTAATATCGGTGATAATCCTCTTCGTATTGTCGCGACAGCGGCTTGTGCGACTCAATTGCCGGACTGTTCTCAATCTGTTTTCGGGTCAGATTCACAAGCAGGAGTTTTCCTGTCTGATGGAGACGGCCAAAGGCGTGAGGCGAGATGAGCACTTGTCGCCCCGACAACCAAATTCCAGTGTCTGCGACTACATAACGAATCACCCAGTTCTGATCGTCAAAATAAAAGTCCTTCACGTGCCCGATTTCACCATCCGACGCACCAAGTTTTTCTCCATATAATTGTTTAATGCTTTGTAACATAATTTTGTTTTTCATATAGATTTTCAGGTCGGTTGACATATCAAAACACTTCCGCTTTCAATCCGCTAACTTCGCGCACTTGTTGAGCAATACGCGCGAGCGTTTTAAGCGGCAAATGCCCGCATTTTGAATGTGCCGATGGCCGGGTGGCCGAGTAAATCTGGACGAGCGGGATTTGCGCGCCCGCCTGTTTCAATTCTTTCAGTCGTTCCACATATTGTCCGATCTCTACGGCAGGCGGCTCTTCGTGATTCACGAGCGGGAAAAGGCTTTGAATAATCACTGGCCGTTGGCGAGCGACTGAAAGGATGTTATCCAGAATTTTTTCGAGCAGACAGTCCGGCCGGTTCACCTCTTCCATGTAGCGCTGCGTTCCGGCTTCCAGCTTGGCCCAGATTTCGTCTTCCTTCGTGAACAATTTCAAGCCGTCCTGCACTTGTTGTAAATCCAAACCGCTTGCATTTGTGATGAGCACGATTTTGAAAAACGGAAACTTTCCCAATGCACGGATATGAACAACGGCACGGACGGCATCGAGAAAATAAGGAGAAAGCGTCGGCTCGCCATCTCCGCTCAATGCCACTTGTTGTAATTTGAGCAAATCAGCGGGCACATTACGAAAATGGTGTATATTTTGTAATTCACCGGAACAAGCCAATGAGAGGGTGTATTGCAATTCCTCCGCCATCACGTCCACGTCCAGCGGATCTTCAAACGAAGGCTTAGTGCGATCCACCTCACAATACTCACAATCGAAGTTGCAACACTTGTTTGGATTCAGGTTCACACCGATGGATAATCCGCGCGCTCGCGGCGACACGACAACATAGACAAAGCGGTTGCTCAAAAATTGCCGTGGCCAACCGAACGCCGAGCCAGAAAAACCAGACGCGCGGGCGGTTTTGTCCGCGAGTTGCGCCGGCGATGGAAGTTCAGTGGTCATACAGCGGTTGCAGCAGCTAGGCTGGGTTGATCTTGGCTGGTTTTGAATGGATTGGATGGGCTTTGAACAAATTCATGTTCACGCTCCCGCACCACGAACACGGGGCATGGCGCAAGCCGCACTACATCTCCGGCAACACTGCCAATAAAGGCATGCACCCGGCCCGTGTGACCATGCGTGGACATGACGATCACATCCACGTCCATCTCTTTGGCGGCGTTCACAATTTCAGTGGATGGCGCGCCGTGGCGGACTTCGGTATCTACGAAAATTTCGCTGGGAACTGCTTCGTGAACCAGCTCAATCAATCGCGTTTCAAGTTCATTCTTCAAGTCCCCATCAATTAGCGTTCCTGCAAATTCAGCCTCCCGGCCCATGGCATAATGAGCCGGCAAAACATGGAGGAAAATCATCCGTGCATGGAATTGCTTGGCAAAAGGAATGGCATATTCCAAGGCTTTTTTGGAGCAATCGGAAAAATCAATCGGCACGAGAATTTTCTTCAGCTTAAACGGCGACGTTGCGCGATTTTTTTGGCCCGTGCTTTTGGAAAGCCGCTCGGAATCACTCGCGCTTAATTCGACGACCACATGACCGGACTGTCTGGCAGGTTTGATTTTCATAATGTTCTTTCTTTGAGTTGAATGATGGTTGGTTGAGTTGCTCGTTTCTGCTTCGGAGCGGGCACGACGGAGTTACATTGAATCAATTGCAATTTCATTGATTCCTCCTCGTCAAATTTCGCCATCTCTTTTTCCAGCATGAACGAAATCAAAAACAGCCCAAAAAAGACCGCGCCCAGCGGGAGCACCGCCGTCAATGCCGGGATCACGTTGAATCCGCCGAAATCAATGACGCTTCCCGCCGCAAATCCCGTCACGGAAAGTGCCAAAAAGGTTTTTGATAATGTTGTCATAATGTCAAACATGAGTTGCGTTTCCAACGTAGCCAGTCGGTATGACGGACGGACGTGTTGGCTTTAACATTTGGTGTGGCTTTCCGGTATTGGCAATCAAGTGCCAGAATCGTTTCACATCAATCACAACGCCGACAAAGGCCAATCCGAAAGCCAGCGAGAAATATAATTCTGTGACCTCAACCGATCCGAGAATGAAGTAGTTGAGATAGGCAAAGAGCGAAATAAGCACCCCTGAAGAGCATAGTCCTAGGATTGCTGGCAATCTGGACCGCGAATGAGGCGCACGAATGAGGAAAAAAAAGACCAATGCGCCAAAAGACAATACTCCGATTATATTTGGCAAAGCGCCGAGCACGGTGCCGACGAAAGCCCAAGCAAGGAATTGTGAGACCCAAAATCCGCAGGCGAGTGCAATGGCGACGCTTAATTTGGGTTGCGTCAGCCCGCCTAATTTTTGATTGATAAATTTATTTTTCATACTTGTAAAATGCCCGAACGCGCCGCGATGTGCTTCCCGCTTATTGGCGGACACACATCATTTTTTGCTGCAATGACCGTGTGCTTTGAAAAGTGGGCAGGCAAACCATTGCAATTGTTGCGAAGCAAAAGACAACCGATGTTGTGCCGCAGCGAAATTATTCCTGTAATTTTTCCCCGATGAAAATTAGTTCGATAAAAACTCTCGGCCTGATGACCAGTGGCGGCGATGCGCCCGGCATGAACGCCGCCATCCGTTCCGTCACCCGCGCCGCGCTCGGCAGCGGATTCCGTGTCCTTGGCTTCAAACATGGTTACGAAGGAATCCTGCACGGTGAATTTGAAGAACTGGATTCCCGCTTCGTCTCAAACATCATCCAGCGTGGCGGAACTGTTTTGAAAACTGCGCGTTGCCATGATTTTCTGACGGCAAAAGGCTTGAAACAGGCGGCGGCGATTTTGGAAAAACTCGGCGTGAACGCGCTCGTGCTGATCGGCGGCGACGGCACGTTTCGCGGCGCGATGAACTTGGCGAAATTTTGGAAAGGCCAGATCATCGGAATTCCGGGCACGATTGACAACGATCTGGCCGGAATTGATTTCACCATCGGTTTTGACACGGCGGTCAACACGGCGGTTGAGGCGATTGACAAAATCCGCGACACCGCCAGCGCCCATGAACGATTTTTTCTGGTCGAAGTCATGGGACGGCATTGCGGGCAAATTGCCCTGACGGTCGGCATCGCCGGCGGCGCGGAGGAAATTTTGATTCCCGAAGGACCCGCGAATATCCGGGCCATCTGCGAACGATTGTCCGCCGGACGCCAACTCGGCAAAACCAGTAGCATCATTGTCGTAGCCGAAGGCGTCAAAGGCGGCGCGTTTCGCGTAGCCGAACAACTCAAGAAATTAAGCCAGCACGAATACCGCGTTTCGATTCTTGGTTATATCCAGCGCGGCGGACATCCATCCGCCGCCGACCGCTGCCTTGCAACGCGCCTCGGCGCTTACGCCGTGAAAGCCGTTCTCGGTGGCGAGACGGGAAAAATGGCCGGTGAAGCTGGCGGAAAACTTGTTTTAGTTCCGTTCCGAATTGCCGTCAAGGGCAAGCGGCGCATTGACCCGCTTTATGGACAAATGGCAAAATATCTAAATCTATAAACCATCCTTACACTATGAACACCATCAAAAACCTGACTGCACTCCAAATCCTCGACTCACGCGGCAACCCCACCGTCATGGTCAACATCACGCTCAACAATGGAGTTACGACATCGGCTTGTGTGCCATCCGGCGCGTCCACCGGCATTCGTGAAGCCGTCGAACTGCGCGATGGCAATGAAAAGCGTTACGGCGGCAAAGGCGTCCTCAAGGCCATCGCAAACGTGAATAAAATCATCGCGCCAAAACTGAAAGGGAAATCGCCGCACGCGCAAAAGGAAATTGACAGGTTGATGTGCGAACTGGATGGAACGGAAAATAAATCCAAACTCGGCGCGAACGCGATTCTTGGGGTCTCGATGGCCGTGTGTCGCGCCGCCGCGCTGGATTCAGGAATTCCACTTTATGCTTACATCCGCAAATTACATGGAGGCAAAGACACTGCGCCATTCATTTTGCCCGTGCCACAGATGAACGTGTTGAATGGCGGCGCGCACTCGACGAACAATGTGGATTTTCAGGAGTTCATGCTTTTTCCCATCGGCGCACCGAATTTTACGGAAGCCTTGCGTTACGGCGCAGAGACATTTCATACGCTCAAAAAACTTTTACAGAAACGCGGCCTTGTCACCGCCGTTGGCGACGAAGGCGGCTTTGCGCCGAGTCTCAAGTCCAATGAAGAAGCGGTGGAGTTGATTCTTGAAGCCATTGACGAAGTCGGTTACAAACCTGGAAAACAAATCGCCATCGCAATTGATCCGGCGGCCAGCGAATTTTACGAAGATGGAGGTTATGTATTCAAGAAATCCAATCGTTCCCGCAAAACACCGGCAGAGATGGTGAAGTTATATGGCGAATGGGCAAAAAAATATCCAATCGTTTCTCTCGAAGACGGCATGGGCGAGGAGGATCGCGACGGCTGGCTGGCCATCACCAAGGCGCTTGGCGGAAAGTTGCAGCTCGTCGGCGATGATAACTTCGTCACCAATTCGGAAATTTTCGCGGAAGGCATTCGCGATGGCATCGCCAACGCGATTCTCATCAAGCTCAATCAAATCGGCACGGTGTCCGAAACTTTGGAGACGGTTGCCATGGCACAAAATGCAGGTTATGGCACAGTCATCTCGCATCGGTCCGGCGAAACGGAGGATGCCTTCATTGCCGATTTTGCCGTCGGCACAAATGCGGGACAAATCAAAACCGGGTCGCTTTGCCGTTCTGAACGCATCGCCAAATACAACCGTCTTTTGTTCATCGAATCGGAATTAAACAAACGCGTCGTGTTTGGCGGCGCAATGTTCCAAGCCGGTCGCAGATGAACTTGTCCAAGTTTCGCGCATTTAATTAATACATGAACTGGCTCACTGAATTGTCATCGTCGCAACCCATCGCGTGGGCGGTTCTCGCCCTCATGCTGGTTGCCGTTACAGGACTCGCGCTGGCGCAAATCAAAATCAAAGGTGTCGGCATCGGCGTTACCGGCGTATTATTCGCGGGCATCATCGCAGGACATTTTGGGTTGCACATTGACGAGGAGATTTTGGAATTCGTCCGCGATTTCGGTTTGATTCTTTTCGTTTTTACGATTGGCCTGCAACTCGGCCCCGGATTTTTTGCGTCATTTCGTAAGGAAGGTTTGAAATTAAATTTGCTCGCGGCGGCAATTGTCTTGCTCGGCGCAGGCGTGACAATCGGCACTGCATTTTTGCTGAACATTAATCCATTTGCCTCGCTCGGACTTTTCTGCGGCGCGACGACCAACACGCCGGCGCTCGGCGCGACACAACAAATGCTCAAAACCCTCGGTGGAAAATTTGCCGAACACGCGGGAATGCCGCCGCTCGCCTACGCTGCGGCTTATCCGGGCGCAGTCGCCGGAATCATCGGCGTCATTTTATTTTTGAAATTTGTTTTTCGCGACGAAACCGAGGCCGCACAAATCGAACAAAAAGAGCCGGAGCAATTGGAACGCCTGAACCTCGTCGTTGAAAATCCGAATCTGGAAAATCTTTCCATCGGAGAAATTCCCGGACGTGATGGCGTCGTCATTTCACGCATCAAAAGATTTGATGCTTCAGAAATCGAAACCGCGACCGAACATACGAGGATTCACAAGGGTGACATTATTCTTGCCGTTGGAACACACACAACATTGGAAAAATTTCGCGGCATCGTCGGGCGCGAAAGCGAGATGAGCTTGCTCCAGACCTCCGGCAAAATTGTTTCGCAAAGAATCATTGTGACGCGAAAGGAGGCGTTGGGAAAAACAATTGCGGAACTGAACCTCGCCGACCATTTCGGCGTGACCGTCACGCGCGTCACGCGCGCGGAAATCGAGATGACTGCCGTGCGCGACCTGCAACTTCAATTTGGCGACACGCTCCAAATCGTCGGCAACGAAAGCGCGTTGGATGAAGTCGCCAAATTTTTTGGCAACCGCATCCACGCGTTGCATGAAACGAATTTCATGCCCATCTTCATCGGCATCGCGCTCGGCGTGATTATTGGCGCAGTTCCGATTGCCGTTCCGCACGTTCCCGTGCCGGTGCAATTGGGCATGGCCGGTGGACCGCTGATTCTGGCAATTTTGTTGAGCCGAATTGGACGCATCGGACCGTTGGTCTGGTATATGCCCGCCAGCGCGAATGTTGCCTTTCGCGAATTGGGCATCGTCCTGTTTCTCGCGTGTGTCGGACTTAAAGCTGGCGGAAACTTTTTCCAAACAGTTTTTACCGATGAAGGGCTGCATTGGTTGCTGGCTGGTCTGGCGATTACAATTATTCCTCTTTTGCTTGTCGCATTGGTCGCGCGATTTTTTCTCAAGCTGAATTTTACCACCATCAGCGGTTTGCTGGCTGGCAGCATGACCGACCCGCCCGCATTGGCTTTCGCGCATACGATTAGTGCTTCCGACGCGCCGCTTGTCGCCTACGCCACGGTTTATCCGCTTTCAATGCTGCTGCGGATTTTCACAGCGCAGATTCTCGTAGTGATTTTTTGCGGTTAAATCCAACTCCTTGATCTGCATCTTCATATTGAGTTAGATGGGTTATACGAACGCAACTACCAGTTCTTCGATGATCCAAGCACGAGCGCCGTCCTCAACTTCATCAATCTTCGGCTGGCTCTTGCGTTTACATTTCAGCAACGAGCGTATCACTGGCGACCAACCT
>DATAUQ010000127.1:0-3462 GCA_036268155.1 Verrucomicrobiia bacterium
GTGGCGACGCCGAATTTGCGCGCAAGAATGCCGTCGAAAATATCCGAAAGCGTTCCGGCGATCAGAATTGGAAAATAAATCCAACGCGGAACATTTGTCAGCGCACAAATCAAGGCGATTGGGCCGAGCAGCAACCGCAAGGTGGTGAGTGCGAATGGAAGGTGGCGTTTCATTTTTTAGACGAGATACCTGGCCCATCCTCTTTCCATCCGTTTTTATAAACAAACCGAAATGTGCGCCGGAAATACATAACATCTTGAGGTTTTTCAAGTGGCGCGACACCAAGCAACAGATCGATTTCAACAATGACATTTTTCACATGAGGATCAACAACGTAGATATAATTGCCAGGAATTTCGTCCACGCTGTTTGTTCGAGTAATCTTTCCATCGCGGTATATTAAATTATACGATCCACCCATTTCTTGGTATGATGGAATACATTCATTTGTTGTCCGGTAATGAAATACACATGATATTTCTTTGCACGAAATAATCCTTGGCGAAGTGGAATTTGCAGGTAGCGACTTGCAAATGCGGCCACGCAAATGCAAATCGCCAAACGAAAAAGATTTGGTTTCATTAAATATATTCTGCGCCTTCAAAATTTTTCTGTCGAACGAAATTTTTCCCAAACTTAACAAACAGAACTTGTTCACCGCAGCCGTTTTTGGCCTGAAAAAGCTGTGAATAATTCGCGTTCGAGAAATGTGAATCGCGTTGATTTGACTGGCTGATTTGAGCTTTTCATAAACTGTCTTCGGCGCGTTTTCAGTGAACAAGCTGTGCATATCAATTCGTTGTCGGCCTGAAAAAATTTGTTAAGATGCTGACAGTTCATTGAAGGAACGAAGCGAGCAGTGGCGGTCGAAAGATTGAAGCTGTGCGTTTCCAGGATAATCCCAGGTGACTGGGGAAAAGTCGGGTCAGGCTGATTGGCACGGCTCCTCTTAAACCGACCGAAAGGACGGCGGCGGAGGCAGAATTCACCGGTGGCTCTGGCGCGTTCGCGCGCGCCAAGTGCGAATGAGAAACCGGCGGCGAGGAACGATGAGAAACTGTTCCGAACCGAGTCAAGTAGCCCGGGAAAGTTTCGAACCTGGGCGAATCGCAGTTGCCGGGACAGGCAAACGATTGTTACTGCGTATCAGCACGGTGCGGGCGACTCGGGGCGAGTTCAAAAAATTAAAAAATTGAATCCGCCGAAAGAAAAACGCCGAAAGGCGGACAAAAAGAGCGTTCGCAACGGGAAGGTCACGATGGCCGGGCAAGTCGCGTGAAAAACTTCCGAAGGCCGGCGATGTTAAAAACGACACCGCTGGACTGTGAGAAAAAGCAATCTGTGAGTGAAGAGGCGAGACCCGTGGCATCGGGCGAACGCGCCGTCAAAAGCGGCGGCTGACCCAATGCTAACGGTCAAGACGCGAAAGAAAATCGCAGGCGTGTCTTGACCTGGTTCGCAAACCAGTGGCGCAACCACCAGTTGAAGCGAGCTGAAAAGCCTCACTCGAAATCCAGCGACCGCAAGGCGCTGGACGGCCCTGCCACGAGGCCGAAAACTCCGCTTGCCGTGGAGAATGGCGTCGGGAATCCGGCAGCCGCCGAGAGGCGAGCGTCTAATGCCGGTTCGGGAAAAGAGAGAGTGACGAACTCCCATTCCCCATTTGTCCCTGCTCGACCGAAAGGTCGGGCGGGGACTTAATGTTTTTGGAAAAGCGAACTGTGCGGAAAAATTTCACGCTTCGGGAAACATTGCCGGAAGATTCATCGAACCGTGCAGCACACGGATGAAGAAAACATCATCCGTTCGGGCTTGGTAGAAGATCAAATAACTTTCAAATCCGGCCACGCGAAAACTTCTGATGCCGGCCTGTCGCAAATCCTTCCGGCGACGTCCGATTTCAGGATGCCGGACAATCCGCTCGAACGCGGCGGCGATACGGTTTTCAAAACGGATGGAAAGTTCCGGGGAAATTTCGCCGGCAAAGCGCGTGATGATTTCCGCGAAGTCGTTTTCGAAAACCGAACTAAATTTGGCTTTCATTTTGCGGCGGCGCGGGCTTTGGCGGCGATTTCACGCAGCCGTGCCAGCGTGCCGGGACGTTCCGCGCCAGCCAGCCCTTCATCAACCATTTTTTGCAGCGTCTTTGAGCGCAGCGAATCCTCAATCTCAAAGCTGAACTGGATACGCGCGAGAGCTTCCTGGTTCAGACTGCGGAAATTTCTTTCCGCGCTCGCTGTGAGCCGTTCTTTGATTTCATCCGTGACGCCTTTGACTTGAAGTTGATGACTCATGCGCAAACCATAACGCATCCATTTCG
This sequence comes from Verrucomicrobiia bacterium, assembly GCA_036268155.1. Taxonomy (GTDB): domain Bacteria; phylum Verrucomicrobiota; class Verrucomicrobiia; order Limisphaerales; family UBA11358; genus UBA11358. The sequence continues at coordinate 2,321 of DATAUQ010000127.1, forward strand.
ACTGTCAAATGAAGTATGCCCCAAAAATTCGATGCTGGGATTTCTGGAAAATGTTCAGAAAAAAATTACTTGCCCGTTCAAATTTTTCAGCGCAACTTGACGTTCAAAATTTAACCAAAGAGAAATTTATGGGACGCATCTACAACAACATCGTCGAAACCGTCGGCCGCACGCCGCTCGTCAGATTGAACAAAGTCACCGCCGGATTGCCCGCCACGGTTTTGCTCAAATGCGAATTTTTCAATCCGCTTTCCAGCGTCAAAGACCGCATCGGCATGGCAATGATCGAAGATGCCGAAAAAAAAGGAATTTTGAAAAAAGACACAACGATTATCGAGCCGACTTCCGGCAACACAGGAATCGCGCTCGCGTTTGTCGCGGCGGCGAAAGGTTATAAATTAATTTTGACGATGCCCGAAACGATGTCGCTCGAACGCCGCACGTTGCTGGCGATGCTCGGCGCAAAATTGATTTTGACGCCGGGCGCCGAAGGAATGAAAGGCGCAATCGCGCGCGCGGAAGCACTCGCGAAAGAAACGCCGAATTCTTGGGTTCCGCAGCAATTTGAAAATCAGGCGAACGTGGAAATTCACAAGAAAACAACTGCCGAAGAAATTTGGGCGGACACTGACGGCAAAGTGGATATTTTGGTCGCGGGCGTCGGCACGGGCGGAACGATTTCCGGTTGCGTCGAAGTCATCAAGCCTCGTAAGCCGTCGTTCGTGGCGATTGCCGTTGATCCGAAAGATTCGCCGGTGATTTCGCAAACGCTCGCAGGCCAGCCGCTCAAACCCGGCCCGCATAAAATTCAGGGACTCGGCGCAGGCTTCATTCCAAAAAATCTTCATCTAAAAGATTCCAACGGCAATTTGCAAATCACAGAATCAATTCAAGTCTCGAACGACGACGCATTTGCCATGGCGCGTCGCCTCGCAAAAGAAGAAGGAATTTTGTGCGGCATTTCGAGCGGCGCAAATGTTGTCGCCGCGATTGAAGTGGCGAAGCGACCGGAAAATAAAGGCAAATTGATTGTCACGATTGCGCCGTCCACGGGCGAACGTTATTTGAGCACGCCGTTGGCCGCCGAAGCGCGCGCGGAAGTCGGTGGAGAAAATTTTGTACGCTCAAAGTTCAAATGAGCT
>DATAUQ010000128.1:0-13227 GCA_036268155.1 Verrucomicrobiia bacterium
CGTTTTTTCTCTGGGATAACCCCACGCGTATGCACGTCTGGACCCATCTCTCTCCGGAATGGCAGAACAAGAGTGGCTACGGTCTCTATGCCGACGGCATGATGGAACTGGACGCGGAAGTCGGCGCGATCCTCAAAAAGATTGATGACCTCGGCATTGCCGACAAAACCATCGTCATTTTCACTTCGGACAATGGGTCGGAGGCTTTTTCATGGCCGGACGGCGGCAACTCACCTTTCAGAGGGGAGAAGGGCACCACCTTTGAGGGTGGCTTTCGCGTGCCCATGATGGTGAGGTGGCCCGGCGTCATCAAGCCCAACACCATCCTCAATGACATCATGGCGAACGAAGATTGGATGCCGACGCTGCTGGCCGCCGCTGGTGAGCCCGACGTGAAAGAGAAACTCTTGACGGGCTACACGGCGGGCGACAAGACGTTCAAAAACCATCTCGACGGCTACAACTTCATGCCCTTCTTCAAAGGCGACACCACCAACGGGCCGCGCAAGGAATTTTTCTATTTCACCGACAACGGAAACCTAAATGCGATGCGTTACAACGACTGGAAGATTGAATTCGCCTGGGTTAAGGGCAACCTGTTCACCGGCCAGCTCGAGTCAATGAACGTGCCGATCGTCGTCAACTTGCGACAGGATCCTTTTGAGAAATTCCCCGATGAGTCAATGATGTATGCCCGCTGGTGGGGCGATAAATTGTGGACGTTGGTTCCCTCGCAGGCGATTGTCGGGCAGTTTCTCCAGACCTTCCAAGAGTATCCGCCCAGCCAGAAGAGCGGTTCGCTCGGAGTGCAGCAGTTCCTCGACAAAATGCAGGATGGTGCGTCGGGTGCCGGCAAGTAGCCGAGGATAATTCAATCTTGAACGGCGGCCGGCGGCTCGCAAGGGCCACCCGCTTTTTGTCTAACGCATATCCCCGCAAAGGCCGGAAATTAAAAACAAAAACCGTCGGAACGATTTTCGCATTCCGGCGGTTTCTTTGAACCATTTGTCTTATAAGACATCGCAGCGTGAGGACCATACCTTGGCGGCTGGTTTCTTTGCCATGCCGGAGATTAGAGAAGCGCGGCTGCGGCGTCAATCTGTGCGGCAGGCGGATTTCGCGCGTCAAACTGCCGGTCGGCGGCTTTGTAAAATTCACGAGATTCATTGGAATCATTTTGTTATTTCTTTACAGATTTCGTTTTTTTGCTTTAATTCTTTTACGAGAGTCGAAAACATCCGGCATCCCTCCGAGCGCTTGAATTCCTGCCTTTTCTCGTTCGAATCAAACATTTGTGAAAATCAATTTATCCAGACTTGGACTCACCGCATTGGGCTTGGCGACGAGTCTTGCTCTGGCTATCAGCACTCCGGCGCAAGGCAGCAGCGACAAATCGCAACCGCTCTCAATCGCCCCCACTACTGCGGACGATTCCAGTAAAGCCGATGATGAAGCGGCTAGGGAAGCTGAACTGGTCAAGCAAACGCTCAATCCAGTCGCCAGCCTCATCAGCGTGCCGATCCAGAACAACTGGGATTTTGGCATCGGCCCGGCCCACGCTTTCAAATACACGGCCAATGTCCAGCCGGTCATCCCGATTTCATTGAGCGATGATTGGAACCTGATCTCGCGCACGATTGTGCCGGTCATCTACGCGCAATCGCCGGTCAAGGGCGGTGAAGATCACGCCGGTCTGGGCGACATCACGCAGAGCTTTTTCTTTTCACCCAAGCAGCCGGTTGGCGGCTGGATCATGGGCGCGGGGCCGGTGTTCCTTTTGCCGGGCGCAACGCAAGAAGCTTTGGGCAGCGGCAAGTGGGGCGCGGGACCGACGGCGGTTTTGTTGCAGCAGAAGAACGGCTTCACTTATGGCATTCTGGCGAATCAAATCTGGTCTTTCGCCGGTCAGGAAGATCGCGCCACCGTCAACGCCGCCTTTGTGCAACCATTTCTTTCCTACTCGACGAAGACTTACACCAGCTTCGGGGTCAACACGGAATCCACCCGTAATTGGGAGACCGATCAATGGTCGGTGCCGATGAATTTCACGATTACCCAATTGCTGAAGATCAAAGGCCAGCCCATCAGCATTCAGTTGGGCTATCGCTACTATGTGGACGGGCCGGATGGCGGGCCGAAGTGGGGATTGCGCTTCGCCGTGACTTTATTGTTTCCAAAAAACGTTGAAGCCGAAAAATCATTATGAAAAAAATAAAATTTTTAATCGCGCTCATGGCATCCTCCATGACATTGCTCTGCAACTCACGAGCTGACGACATGGCCACCAATTCGATAGCCGTCACGACGACCACGGAGACTGCTGCTCCGGCCATGTCCCCGGACGCAACTCCGTGGCAACTCGCTGTCACCATTCCGATCTTTGCCGCCGGCATCAACGGGAATGCCACTCTCCGGGGCAGGCAGCAGGACGTGAACGTCAGTTTTAATACGCTCCGTGAGCACCTCGACGCCTCTTTTGCGCTGGGCCTTGATTTGAGCAAGGGGAAATTCGATCTTTATTCCGACGCCAGTTATATGAAGTTCTCCGGGAATTTCGGAGGGCCGTTGGGTGGCAAGACGGATGTCGATTTGAAATTTGTCCTTGCCGATGCCGGAGTAGGCTATGTGCTCGTCAAGGCGGGTGAGGAGCACCCGTTCATCCTCGCAGGAACCGTCGGCGTCCGATACTGGTATGCCGACACCGGACTGACGTTCAGGGGTTCGGGAGGCAACGTCACCTTGAGTGGCGGTAATACATACGATGTGGTGGATCCGGTCATCGGCCTGCGCGGCAGCCAATACTTCACCCGGAAGTTTCATCTGGATTTCTCGGCTGACGGCGGTGGATTCAACATCAACAACGACACCGATTGGACGTGGTCGGCGACGGGAATGTTCACTTACGACTTCGTCAAGTGGTTCAGCCTCTCGGCCGGCTATAAAGCCGTGGCGTTGGACGAGTCGAATGGCAGCGGCACGGGCGAGAAAGGCTTGAACCTCATCTTTAACGGCGCGCTGGTCGCCGTCACGCTCAAATTTTAACTGGAATCGTCGGTGCGAAAGACCTGAAAATTGAAAATCGCATAACAAACAAAAACCAAACCAAAAAAACAAAATGAAAACAACCACGACAACAAACAAGCTAGGCGGCTTCCGCCATTGGAAATTACTAACGGGCATATGGGCCGCCGGACTCCTGGCAGGCGCATTGACCGGCTGCAGCACTACGAAACAAGTGAGCCAGAACGAAAAAGATTTTTCGGGCTTTCTGGGCGACTACTCCATGTTGCAGAAGGGCGATGGCAATGAGGCCAATTACATCTACATTGACAAGAATGTAAATTTCGCCAAATACACCAAGGTCTATATCAAACCCATCGAACTTTGGAAATCCGACGAACCGGACTCGGCGCTGGGCAAACTGTCCCCGGAGAACCAGCAGATGTTGATCAGTTTTTTTAACACGGAACTGGCGGACAGCCTCGGAAAAGATTTTCAGATAGTTGACCACCCCGATGGGCCTGATGTTTTGGTCATTCATGGCGCGATCACCGATGCGGGAAAATCAAAACCGGTGCTCAACCTGTTCTCCACGGTTTATCCCGCCGCGCTGGTGTTAAGCTATGCCAAGCAGGCGTTCACCGGCACCGGCACCGGCGTCGGCAAAGTGATGGTTGAAGCCGAATTCACTGATGGCGCGACCGGCCAGCGCGTGGCGGCAATCGTGGACGAACGCGCGGGAACAAAAGCCTTGCGCACCAAGTTCGACGGCAGTTGGGGCGACGTGAAGCTGGCGTTCGACTGGTGGGCGCAACGGTTGGATGCGCGCCTGGAATTGCTAAAGAAGGGCGATTACAGCACCGATGCATTGTAAGCTTTCGATTGTGAAATACGCGGGCTGCTTCATTACGAGGCGGCTCGCGACTTCACCAGCGAATAAAATTTACGCCGCAGTGGAAAATTAAACAGCAAAACAAAACCAATCATATTATGAAATCCTTCTGCAACCTGTCGCCGAAAAACCTCTCCGCGTTTTGGAACAAAATGGCAATCGTCATCTTGTGCCTGTTCGCGCTCGTCGTGATCACCGGCTGCGCCTCGACCAAGGTCACCAACCGCGAGCAGCTTGTGACCGGCCCGATTCCGCGCCCGAACACCATCTGGATATATGACTTCGCCGCCACAGCCGCCGATGTGCCGCCCAACTCTGCGCTGGCAGGCGAGGATTTGGACACGACGCCTCAAACGGCCGGGCAGATTGCAGCCGGAATGAAGCTGGGCGACCAGATTGCGACGGAGCTGGTCTGGCAGATCAACGCCATGGGAATGTCCGCCCAACAAGCTTCGCCAGCAACAAAACCGCAGGTCAATGACATCGTGATCCGTTGCTATCTCCTCTCCGTCCAGCAGGGCAGCACGGTCGAGCGCGTCGCCATCGGATTTGGCGCCGGAAAATCCTCGTTGAGCACGATGGTCGAAGGTTTCCAAATGACATCCAGCGGCCTGCGCAAACTCGGTTACGGCACCGTTGATGCCGGCGGCAACAAAAGTCCGGGAATGGTGTTGGGCGTGGCCACCTTCCTCGCCACGAAGAACCCTGCGGGACTCATCATCAATGCCGGGGTGCAGACGTATGGGGTTGCGAGCGGCAGCAGCACGGTGGAGGCCCGGGCCAAGGCGACCGCACAGGAAATCGCCGATGTGCTCAAGCAGCGATTCACGGATCAGGGCTGGCTCAATTAATCGGCGGCGAGTTCAACAACGCTTTCGCAAAACTTATGTGCGTGCGGGTTATATCACGGTAGATAGGCTAACAAACAACGAAAGGAAATTATTTATGAAAACAATCAAGTTAAAACTCATCGTAACCAATTTCATCCTAGCCGCGTCGCTTGGCATTTTTGCCGGCTGCGCTTCTCATAGTTATGATAAGGGCGCAGCAACCGCGACGGCCCTGCAATCTTCAGCAGACCAAATCGCCGAAGCTTCCACCAAGGTTAATGACACGCTGGCCGCGCTGAACAACCTTACATTCAAATCGCAGGGCGATTTACGCGACCAGTTCGATGCTTTCAGTTCCTCGATCAAAAAACTGGATACAACCACGGCCGACTTGGATGTCAAAATCGCTGAAATGCAAAATAAAGCGCAGGCTTACATTGATAGTTGGAACAGTCACATGACCAACATACAAAGTGAAGATCTTCGCCAGCGCAGCGCGCAGCGCAAGGATGAAGTTGATGCCAAACTCAAAGCGGTCGCCGACAGTTATCAAGGCGTGAAGAATTCTTTCAAGCCGTTCATGACGGATTTGAAGGATATCCAGACCTATCTGGGCACAGACCTGACTGCGGGCGGACTAGCCAGCATCAAGGATGTGGTTTCCAAGACAAAAACCGACGCCGTGCCTTTGCGTGATTCGATTAAAAAATTGCAATCGGATTGCAGGGATTTGAGTTCCGCGCTTTCGCCCGTGATGCCCGGCGAAAATAAATGAACTGGACGGCCTTTTCAACGAAGCATGGTTTCAGGAAACAAGCCTGATTTGCTTCCGGCGACATGCCGCAGCCAAAGAAAAATTCCGGTTGAAAGGATTGACCTTTTATCTGTCGTCCATCGGTGGCACGCAGGATTTTTAAGCGCCTTTTTAGCACTCAACCTGCCAATAAAAAGGACGGATTGTTTACCCGGCGTCGGGCGATGCCCGGATTCGTGACTTGCGTCACAGCAGAATGAACGGACAGCAAGGCCAGCACAATGAACGCAGGGGTGGAGTTTGGTTCTCATAAACATTCAGGATTTGACCAGCCTTTTAATTTTTACCTTTTTAAGCCCCAATGGGAATGCAAATCAAAAGTGACGTCATTCGCTCTCACCAATTTTTTCGCAATCTGCTCGTCCAGGATTTCCTTCACCGTAAGGAGCGGCGATGACTTAACTGCCAATTACGGCCCCTATTTGCCGCAGGTCATCCACGTTAATGACGCGAGAAGTCAATCTGGCGTATGTTGGATTGCAAAAAAGGCAAGACGGTTTCAACTGGCTAGAGAGTCGAAGCTTTCGCCAAAATCCACCGTCTTACCTTGAATTGTATTTAGCTTGAAACTTGCCAAATTCTAATTGCGAGATTTTTTGAATTTTTGCGACATCCAATTGAAAGCCATTGCAGATTGAAAGGAATGGATTGCAAATCGCAACATGAGTTGATTTTACCCGGCTGGACTTGCCGTGTTGTCGCCGAAAATAATTTGCAAATCCTACGCCTGATGTTTTAATTGCTTCACGAGAGTCGAAAACATATGGCACCCTTCCGGGCTTCTGAATTCCTGCCTTTTCTCGGTTCGCAAATCATGACATGAAAACTAAATTCACACACATCAAGATGATGGTGCTGTCAGCCATCGCAGCGTTCGATTTGAGTTCCTACGCTTTTGCCCAGATTGATCCGCTTCCATCTTGGAACGACGGCGCGGCAAAAAAATCCATCACTGACTTTGTCGTCAAAGTGACGACGGCAAGTTCGCCGGATTTCGTGCCGATGCCCGAACGCATCGCCACGTTTGACAACGACGGCACGCTCTGGTGCGAGCAGCCGCTTTATACTCAACTCTTCTTCGCGCTCGACCGCGTGAAGGCGCTCGCGCCGCAGCATCCTGAATGGAAAACCAATGAACCGTTCGCCTCATTGCTCAAGGGCGACGTGAAAGCGGCGCTCGCGGGCAGCGAACATGGCATCCTCGAAATCGTCGAGGCCACGCACGCGGGCATGACCACGGATGAATTCAATCAAACGGTGAAGGACTGGATCGCCACCGCGAAAAATCCGGTTCTCAAGCGTCCTTACACCGAATGTGTTTATCAGCCGATGCTTGAACTGATGGCCTATCTGCGCGCGAACGGTTTCAAGACTTTCATCGTCTCCGGCGGCGGCATCGAGTTCATGCGCCCGTGGACGGAACAAGTTTATGGTGTTCCGCCCGAACAAATCATCGGCAGCAGCGGCAAATTGCAGTATGAGATGCAGGATGGCAAGCCGGTGCTGGTGAAGTTGCCGGAGATTGATTTCATTGATGACAAGGACGGCAAACCCATCGGCATTCAGGAACATACTGGACGCCGGCCCATCGCCGCGTTCGGCAACTCGGACGGCGACCGGCAGATGCTGGAGTGGACGCAAGCCGGCGGCGGCGCGCGATTGATAATGCTCGTGCATCACGACGACAAGGCGCGCGAGTTTGAATACGGCGCGAAGTCGCACATCGGCACATTCAGTGACGCGCTCATGGCGGAAGCCAAGGACAAGAACTGGAACGTCATCAGCATGAAGGACGATTGGAAACAAATCTTTCCAGCAGCGAAGAACTGAACTATTTGTTCAAACAATTATGCCGATGGAACTTCAGATCATTCGCGCCCGGGAATTTATCCGCCTGGGAACACAAGGTCGTTTTGACCTGAAGGCCAGCAAGCTGGCGCTGGCGCAACTCGCTCTCGCGTGTTGCAAACGGGCGATCAATCAGGCGCTCCTCGATCTGCGCGCGCTGAATCCGGGGCCGACGCCAGTGTTCTCGCCGAACGATCTGGTGACGCTGGTCAATACGTTCCGCGAAGTGGGGTTCACGCAAAAGCAGCGGCTGGCCGTGCTTTACGGTTCCGACCCGCATCACCGCGCGCGGCTGTTCGCGTTCATCGCCAAGCTGCGTGGCTGGAAGGTTCAGGCGTTTGATAATTTTGAGGAAGCCGTCACCTGGCTTTCCAGCGGCAAAGATCCAAAAGTGGAAACGGAATTGACCGCCGCCGCGCAAAAAATTCCCGTGCGCGCGCTTCACATTTTGAAGGCACCACCGAAACCAACTTCACGGGCCAGACGCTGAATTTTGCAAACGCAAAAAAATCATTCCGACTGCAACCGGCCACTGGCCGACGCGAAACTTGTCGGGTGTTTAGATTGTGATTTACTGCAACGCATCCCCGAAGTTCCGGCGGGCGCGTCAGTTCGCTGTCTGCGTTGCGACAAGGAACTGTGGCGGCACAAGCCGGATTCGCACAACCGCACGTTCGCGCTGACGGTTGCGGCGCTGGTGCTGTATATCGTCGCGAACACGGTTCCCATGCTTGGACTTCACGCCGCCGGTCGCTCGGCTTTCACCACGGTGGTCGGCGGTGCGCATCAACTCTGGCTCGACGGGCAGCAAATTGTTTCCGTGCTGGTGCTTTTTGCGGCGGTCATTTCGCCCGCGCTGCAAATTGGATTTCTATTTTTGATTTTAATTGGAGGCCAGCGCGAACGTCCGCCGTTCTGGGTCGGGATGCTATTGCGTCATGTTCACTTCACCCGCACCTGGAGCATGATCGAAGTCATGCTGCTCGGCGTGCTGGTGGCGCTGACAAAGATTGCCGATTACGCGACGGTGATTCCCGGCATCGCTTTGTTCGCGCTGTTTGCACTCGTGGTTTTGCTGGCGGCGATGCAATCGTGCTTTGACCCGCGCGAAGTTTGGGAACGCGTTGAATGGGCGGACGAAGAAATTCGCCATTTGGTTGATTCAAAACAAATCACGGAGGTGAAAGTATGAGCACGGCAAATCCAACTGCGATGGAACAGGGATTGCAAAGCTGCCACGGCTGCGGATTGGTTTCGTGTCCCACATCCGGCACAGAAGCAGGACGTTGTCCGCGTTGCGACGAGAAGCTTGAATTTCGCAAACCGAAAAGTCTGGAGCGAACGCTGGCTTATTTGATCGCGGCGGCGGTCTGTTATATTCCGGCGAATTTACTTCCAGTGTTGACGACGAACACGGCGGGCGGCAGCGAGTCGGACACCATCATGCAGGGCGTCGTGCTGCTGTGGTCGCCGACGGGCTGGCCGCTTTCGCTCATCGTGCTGTTCGCCAGCATCATGATTCCGAGCGCGAAAATTCTGGCGCTCGCTTATCTGATTTTTTCCGTGAAGCGTGGCTCGATTAAAAACAATTCGCAGCGCGTGAAAATGTATCGCATGGTCGAGATCATCGGACGCTGGAGCATGGTGGATGTGTTCGTGGACACATTCACGGTGTCGCTCATCCAGTTGCAACCGCTCATGTCGGTGGAGCCGGGGCCGGGATTATTATTCTTTGCGGCGGTGGTCGTGCTGACTATGCTCGCGGTCGAGTCTTTCGACCCGCGGCTGATTTGGGATTCCGCTGATGCGAAAGAAATTCAACCCGAGGTGCAACATGCCTGACAACGACACACTTTCAAAAGTCCCTGAAGCCAAGACTGTCCCCAAGAAACGCACGCATCTGTCGTTTGTCTGGATCATCCCGCTTATCGCCGCCGCCGCCGGCATTTGGATTGCGGTCACAAAAATTTTGGGCCAAGGGCCGCGGATCACGATTGTCTTCTCGTCCGCTGACGGATTGCAGGCCAATAAGACCAAGATTGATTACAACGGCCTCGAAGTCGGCACGCTCACGAGCATAAAACTTTCATCCGACCACAAGCATGTGATCGCCACGGCGGAGATGAGTCCCAAGGCGAAAGATTTTCTCGTCAAAGACACACAGTTCTGGGTCGTCAAGCCGCGCGTCACCGGACTGAACGTCACAGGACTTAGCACTTTGATCTCTGGCTATTACATCGGCGTGCAACTCGGCCAATCGAAGGAGAGCGAACGCCATTTCACCGCGCTCGAATCGCCGCCGCTGACGGGTGACGTGCCCGGACGGATTTTCATGCTAAAGACCACTGAACTGGGTTCGCTCGGCGAAGGCACGCCGATTTTTTTCCGGCAGTTGCAGGCCGGCCAGGTGGTTTCCTATGAACTGGACAAGAGCGGGGAATTTCTGAATGTGAAAATTTTCGTGCAGTCGCCTTACGACGAATATGTCACCCCGGACACGCGTTTCTGGCACGCGAGCGGGGTGGATGTTTCGCTCACGGCGGCAGGATTGCGCGTTCAGACGGAATCGGTCATGTCCATTCTCGCGGGCGGAATTGCGTTTGAAACGCCTGCGACTGATTCGCCGCTGCCACCTGCCGACGCGGGGATCACTTTCAATTTATTCGATGACCGGACCGACGCCTTCAAGCCTCCCGTCAACGATCCGCACACTTATTTGCTCGTGTTCAAGCAATCCGTCCGCGGCCTGACGGTGGGCGCGCCGGTGGAACTCGGCGGCATCCCCATCGGCCAGGTCACGCAAATCAACCCGCAATTTGACGCGAAGACAATGGAGTTCACCGTGCCGATAACTGTCACCGTGGATCCTGAAAGATACGGCGTTAAATTCATAAATGCCCCAACCAATCAAAACCCTCTCGCTACTCACAAACAGGTGATTGAAACTCTCGTATCGCACGGGCTGCGAGCGCAATTGAAAACCGGAAACCTGTTGAGCGGATCGTTGTTTGTGGCAATGGATTTCACTCCCGATGCGCCGCCGGTGACATTGGACTGGTCACAGACTCCGGTGCAACTGCCGACCAAGTCCGGCCAGCTTGACGCTGTGGAAGATAGCGTGGCCGACCTCCTGAAAAATCTGAACAAGACCATGACAAATCTGGATGCAACCGTCGCCGGCGCGCGCGGCACGCTTACGAATGCCGACAACCTGCTCAACAGCGCCAACCAGCTCATCGAACCGAACTCCGTGCTGGACTCGGAATTGAACAATATGCTCATGCAGGGCGGCGATGCCGCGCGCTCGTTGCGCGTGCTGATGGATTATCTCGAACGTCATCCTGAAGCGCTCATTCGCGGCAAAACCGGAGAGGCAAAATAATGAAAAAGTATTTCAAACATTTTATCGCCATAACATTTGTCTCGGTGGTCGCCGCCGGCTGTGCCTCGGCACCGTCGCGGTTCTACACGCTCAATTCCACGGCGAAGGCGGATGATTCGCCTGCGGCAACTTACGCTGTCATGGTAGGACCGGTCTCAATTCCGGCGGAAGTTGACCGTCCTCAATTCACCGTTCAGGTCGCGCCGAACCGTGTCGCGGTTGACGAATTCAACCGCTGGGCCGCGCCGTTGAACGATAACATCGCAAGCGCAGTCGCCGGTGACCTTGCGGTGCTGCTCGGAACTGCGCGAGTAGCCGCAGTGCCGTTGGCAAATTTTAATGCCGATTATCGGGTGACGATTGACATCCAACAGTTCAAGTCAGTGCTGGGCAAGTCCGCGACAATTGAAGCGGTGTGGGTGGTTCACAAATCGGCTGGTGGCATCGCGCAATCAGGTCGCACGGTCGCGAGCGAGCCGGTAACGGGCAACGACTTTGCCGCGCTTGCCGCAGCACACAGCCGCGCGCTCGTGAGGGTGAGCGGTGACATCGCTGTTGCAATTCGGGCGGCGGCGGATGAAAAACCGTAGTCCGGGCATCTCGTTTCGTCTCATACCCTCGATGTCGTCGCTGAAGGTAAGTGTTTCATGGTATTGTTCACAGCGATGATTTTCCGACGATTGTTTTCGTTTTCGGTAGTTTAATGTGAGTTCCGCAGAATGCGCCTTGGCGATTTGCATATTGAGCATCGGCTGGCGCAATGCCTGTTTTTTTGCGGCAATGATTTGTCGGGCTTCATCTTCACTGTTCTTGCCGAGACTGGCGCGTTTGCCGGTTTTGGTGTCCACACAATAAAAAGCTCCGCCGCGAATGCCGCGACGAATCAAACGGTAACGTGTTTTCATGGGAACTTTCACGCAACCGCGAAGATAAAGAAGACAAATCCCGAACCGCTAAAGAGTAACAGGCGGTTTATCGCCCGCTGCTCTGGTTTCGCGCCGGACACCGAAATTGGTGTCCGTTTTAGTGTCCGTTGCGGACGCCACGACCCCTAAACCACTACTGCACATACAGTAAAGAATGGAGCCAATGGCCGGGATTGAACCGGCGACCGACGGTTTACGAAACCGTTGCTCTACCACTGAGCTACATTGGCCTAAAGTCAAAGACTAAACATTTTGCGAAGAGTGAAATGAACGGCAAGCTAATTCGTGCCGGAAACTTTGGTCATTTGGGCGCTGTTTTTTTTGCGACAATCACAGCCGCCGGGCGAAGCAGGCGGTCGCGCAGTTTATAGCCTTTGCGGATCTGCTGGATGACGTGGCCTTCGGGCGCGCTGTCGGTTTCCTGCTGCGAAACGGCCTCATGAAAAGCTGGGTCGAAAGGCTTTCCGCTGGCGTCCATTTCTTCGAGGCCGGCTTCGGCGACGGCGGTTTTTAATTGCTGCTGGATCATGGCGATGCCGGTTTGCAGGGATGCGAGTTTGTCGCCTTGCGCGGCTTGTGCGGCGGCCTGCGCCATTTCAAAATTATCAAGGACGGGCAGAAGTTTTTGGAGCAGCGCGGCGTTGGCAAACTGGGCGGCCTCGGTGCGTTCGCGGGCGGCGCGTTTTTTGAAATTTTCCAAATCGGCGGCGGTGCGCAGCCAATTATCCTTATATTCATCGGCCTTGGCGGCGAGGGTTTGAAGTTCGGTCAACTGCTCCGGCGCGGGTTCAGGCGCGGGAATTTCGGCGTCGTTTGATTTGTCTCTCTTCATGCAAATAGTATCGGCGAAAAATGATTTCCAGACTGGCAGCTTAAACGATTTTACGAAATCCGCAACCGTGATGAATGGAAACGTCAGTTCGCCTGAACGAGTTTTTGAAATTCCGGCAGGTTGCGGATTGAGTTGAAGCGCTGGTCTTTGGCGGCTTCAACGAGCAGGTTGCGCGCGGCGGGATTTGTCAAAAGGCGATGGGAACTCAAGTCAATCGAAGCGCGCAAATTTTTCAGGGCCTCGTCGTTTTTGCCGGTGATGGCATCAAGTGCGGCGAGGTCATAAAGCGGCTCTGGCTGGTTCGGAAGGACGCTGACGAGCTTTTTCAGAATGCTTTCCAGTTTTGGAAAGTTGCCTGTTGCGGCGGCGATTTGAGCCATGGCGGTGACGTTTTCCGGCCGGACATTCGGGTTGGCCAGTTCCTGGTCAAACAGCGCGGTCGCCTGCCGGAACAATTCGGCGGCGCGGTTGGTGTCCTGCATCTGCGCGTATAGGTTGCCAAGGGCAAGGACGTTCTGGAAGTTGGTCGGATTTGTCGCGGCTTCGGTTTGCAGTTTTTGCAATTGATCCTGAATTTGACCGCGCTCGCCAGCTTGTTTTTTGAATTCCTGCAATTGTTTGATCAGTTCGCTGACCTGACCGTTGTAGGGATCGAGCTTGAGGCAGGTTTGGGCGACAATCAGCGCATCATCAAGGCGGTTGA
>DATAUQ010000129.1:0-5802 GCA_036268155.1 Verrucomicrobiia bacterium
ATGGAGCTGGCGCACATGGAAAACAGCCAGAACGGAAGCATTGTCAACGGCGGAGCATTCCACCTCGTCAATCTGTCCGCCAACACGGTTGGAAATGTTGCTTACAATTTGACTCTTGGAACCAACTCGGGAGCTGCCGGGAAGACATCCGAGTTTATCGGCTGCTATGCTTACAATGGTTGTAGTTTTAATGACGTGAATGTGGCCAATCCCGTTAATGTTTGGATAGATTATGCGTTGTCCAAATACAGTGTATTGAATGTCGGTCCAGTGGTGATTGGCAACATTTATCCCGACGGTCTCTATCAGTTCGAGTCATCGGCCGGCCTAGGTTTTATGGCTTACTCGCCCAATGGAATCAATCCCAGTGGCATCACGGTGTCCTTGACCCAAACCAATTTGTTGGGACAAGGTTTGTCCAACAGTTACACGACAGCCAACGGGTTGGCTGTCTCTGGCTTATCCCCGATGAATGTAAATGTTCCGCTAGTCTCTAATATGTTGTATAACGCGGTCATTCGAGTCACCGATGCCACCGGCAACAAGGTGACCAACTCCCTGTCATTTGACACCATCAGCCCGACTTCCATATTTGAAGCGGAAGATTTTGATTACAACAGCGGGCATTCCTTCAGCAATCCGCAGCCGGATGCCTATACTGGTCTCAACGGAGCTGCCGGGATTGATTATAGCAATGGGATTCCCGGTCAAGGCAGTGCGAGCTATCGTCCCCAAGGATTGGAGACCGAAGGTGCCGGTGATAAACCGCGTTTGGCTTATGTCGGATTTCAAGACTACGATGTCGGCTTTGCAAATGTCGGGAATTGGGGAAACTATACCCGCTCGATTCCGGCGGGCAGTTACAATGTTTATATGCGCGCAGCCAGTCTCAACGCAGCGGCCGCCAATAGTGTCAACTTATCATTAGTGACTGGAGGATTGGGCACAACTGCGCAGACGACCACCAGTCTGGGCACTTTCTCGTATTCCAACACCGGCAGTTATCAAACTTATGTCTGGATGCCCCTGTTGAACAATGGCAACCCCGTTGTAATTAACGGTGGCGCGATAGAAACATTCAGGGCGATCACTTTAAAAGGCGGCTTCAACGTGAACAACTATATGCTGGCCTCGACGAACGCCCAACTGATTCCACCGCAAAGTCCGGCTCTGCTCCAAATGACGGCGCAACCTAAAGCCAATGGCTCAAGCCTGACAGTGGCTTGGCCGGGAAGTATCAATGACACGGCTACCAATCTGTATTGGACGCCTAGTTTAACTTCTCCAATCACTTGGACTTCGTTGACCAATGCGCCGGCCTATACCAACGGCCAATGGATCGTAACATTGCCAGCGGGCACGAATAGCACCATGTTTTACCGACTACAGCAATGATGATAGACATGGAAAGCCAAAAATGTCCTGATCGGGCGGCGGTTCTCCTCTTCTAGTTGTGCTGGCGAGATCTGGTGGCGTTGCCAAACTCGCCATTTAATTTACAGCGTCGGCATAATACGCCCGGTTGGTGTCGCTGATGCACCAAAGGTTCAACGGATATAATGCCGTGTGAACTTTTATGTATCGCGCGCTGCCGTCGGAAAAGGCATAGTTAGAGCCGCCCGTGTCAGTGTCCGGCCCACGGCTGTCATGCCGGCTTTCTTCGAGGACACCGCTGAAATCGTTGCCAGTGCCTTCATTCACGTCCATATAATAGTCACCGGCGTTGGAGTTTTTTTCGCCGAGGATAACCGTGTCGCTGGCATGTATGATGGCGTTTTCCTTCATGCTGTCTCCAAGGTTCATGCCCACGGAATCGGGAGGGGTTGCATTGGGATTCTGAAAATAATCGTTCCAGCCGTTGATCAGATAACTGCGCGGCGCGCTGTCGGCCGTGGTCGAATCGCCGCCGTAAGTATTGGGCGTGTTGGTGATTTCACTCGGGCAAAGCAGCAGCTTCAAATTTTTCCCGTAATTGTCATAGAGCTTGTCCGGCCAGCGGTCAACCTGTGAACGCGGCGGATAAGCGCCCTGGTTGTCGTCCACATACATATGCGCGGCCAGGCTTAACTGGCCTAAATTGTTCAGGCACGAGATGCGCTTGGCCGTTTCTTTCGCGCGGCCCAGCGCGGGCAGCAGCATCGCCGCCAGGATCGCGATGATGGCGATGACGACGAGCAGCTCGATCAGGGTGAAAGCACCCGCTTCAAGGCTCGCCAATTTTTTCCGGTTTGATATTTTCATAACCATCCGCTCCGCGCACGCGTCTTGTCAGATGATTTAACAAGCCATGCGCCCGCCGCATTCAAAATTTTATGATTAAAAAAAACTGGCTTCTCATTTTCACCGCGCTTGCGCTGCTCGGCATCTATGTTTTTTGCTTCACCGGCTGGTTCAACCCAAAGATCATCCACATCATAAGCCACAACGCCCGCACTGCCCGGACCAGAAATCGCAATGCCGATTCGGCGACTGTTCCGATTCTTTTTGCATTAGGCAGGCCATACAAACTCACAGAACTCAAAGTCGTCGCGCTGGACGAATGGCAGACTAATAATCGTTGCCTGCCGCTCTGGCATTTGATCGCCGACACAAATTCTGCTCCCATAGACCGGCCATTTTATTACGGCCAGCGCATTCCCGGCATGAAATCCGAAGTGCCGGGCGCGCGCGCGCAACCGCTCCAGCCGGGTGTCAAATATCGCCTCTTTGCCACGGACGGTTCGGCCAAGGGCGAGCATGATTTTCAACCGGTCGCAAAACCGCCCGGCCAATAACCCGTCATGGCATCAGACGCCGCCTATGTGAACCGGGTTACGCCCGCGCTTCAATCTTCTTTCCCGCAAAATGGCACGACGCGAAATGATTTTTTGAAACTTCGCGCAAAAGGGGAATTTCTGTTTTGCATTTCGCCTCCGCAATCGGACAACGCGGATGAAACGGGCAGCCGCTTGGCGGATGAATCGGCGACGGCACATCGCCCGGCAAAACAATTCTTTGCCGCTTCGATTCGGGATCAACTTCCGGCACGGCGGAAATCAGCGCTTGCGTGTAAGGATGCTGCGGGTCGCGGATGATGGCTTTTGCCTCCGCCGCTTCGACAATTTTTCCGAGATACATCACCAGCACGCGATGGCTGATGTGTTCGACCACCGCCAGATCGTGTGCGATGAACAGATACGCGATGCCGTGCGCCTGCTGCAAATCGCGGAGCAGATTTATTATTTGTGCCTGCACCGAAACATCCAGCGCACTCACCGGTTCGTCGCAGATGATCAACTCCGGCTCGACTGCGAGCGCTCTTGCAATTCCAATCCGCTGACGCTGGCCGCCGGAAAATTCGTGCGGATAACGCTGCGCATAAACCGGATCGAGGCCGACGTCCTTGAGCAGTTCGAAAATCCGTTTTTGCCGGGCGGATTTGCTGTCGGTCAGTTTGTGGATGTCCAGCGCCTCGCCGACGATTTGTTCGACCGTCATGCGCGGATTGAGCGAGCCGTAAGGGTCTTGAAAAATCATCTGGAGCTTGCGCCGGCGCGCGCGCAATTCCGAACCGCTCATGTTCAAGATGTCCTCGCCATCGAGGGAAATTTCCCCCGCCGTCGGTTCGACCAATCGCACAATCGCGCGGCCGAGCGTCGTCTTGCCGCAACCGCTTTCGCCGACGAGGCCGAGCGTTTCGCCCGGCGCGATGCTGAAGCTCACGTCGTCCACCGCCTTCACGAATTCGCGGACGCGGCTGAACATCCCGTGCTTCACGGGAAAATGCACCTTCAGATTTTTGACTTCGAGTAACGCGCTCATGCAAATAAAAGTCCGCAGGACGACCGACAATAGCCCACCGATTTATCGGTGGGTTCACGATTCAAATCAAATCGAGTCCCGCAGGGACGGCAGAATTCAATCAAGCATCGAGTCGTCATACGATTGGTTGTGCTTTTTCAAAAATTCAATGAGTTCCTCTTTAAAACTCCGCTGGCGGTGATGTTCGGCTTGTCGCTTGATATAATCAACCGTTGTTTCAATTCCCGAAACACCGATGCTGAACGCGCCATAGCCTTCCTGCCATTCAAACGCACGGTGTTCGGGAAAAGTTTCGTGAATCCATTTTGATGAATTTCCTTTTAATAATTGGATCGCTTTGGAAACAGAAATTGTCGAAGGCAACGACAGCAAAATATGAATGTGATCTTCGACACCGCCGATTTCGATGACGGACATTTTATTCGCGCGAGCGATGCCGCCCAGATAAGGCCATAGACGTTGCTGCAACGCGGACGCGATCAAACGCCGACGTTCTTTGGTGCTCCAAACGCAATGCAGATGATAGGAAATGAATGTGTGCATTTTTCTGTCGTCCCTACGGGACTTGGTTGGTTTGTGGTTTGGCCAACCCACCGATAAATCGGTGGGCTATTTTCTTTCGCGCCAAAGGCGCTATTGTTTCGCGTAGTTTCATTTCCAAAACGGACATCTCACGAAACGTCCGGGTTCGACTTCGAGCAGTTCGGGAATTTTTTCGGAACATTCCGGCCTGGCAATCGGACAGCGCGGCGCGAACCGGCAGCCGGGCGGGAAATTGCCGATGCGCGGGACGTTGCCGGGAATGGCCGAGAGGCGGTCGGCGTCGCCGCGCAGTTTCGGCACGGAATTCATCAGCGCTTTCGTGTAAGGATGAAAGGGTTTCCGCAATAATTCCTTCGCCGGCGCGAGTTCGACAATTTGCCCGGCATACATCACGGCCACGCGGTCGGCCATGTCGCCGACGATGCCGAGGTTGTGCGTGATGAGCAAAATCGCCATGCCGAGCCGCTGCTTGAGTTCGCTCAACAAATCCAGAATCTGCGCCTGGATCGTCACGTCGAGCGCGGTGGTCGGTTCGTCGGCCACGAGCAATTTCGGCTCGCTCGCCAGCGCCATCGCGATCATCACGCGCTGCTGCATGCCGCCGGACATCTCGAACGGATAATTTTTGATGCGCGATTCCGGCGCGGGAATGCCGACGAGTTTCAATAGGCGGATGACTTCGGCGTCGTTCGCTTTTTCAGGTTTGTGCAACTTGAGCGATTCTTTGATCTGGTTGCCGATGCGGAAAACGGGATTCAACGACGCGCCCGGGTCTTGAAAAACGTAACTCACCACGCCGCCGCGAATTTGTTGCAGTTCGCGCGCGGACATCTTCAACGTGTCGCGACCGTTCAATAAAATTTCCCCGCCGACGTAATTTGCCGGCGGCATCGGAACTAATTTTGCAATTGAAAGCGCGGTGACTGTTTTTCCGCAACCGCTTTCGCCGACGAGACAAACCGTTTCGCCCGCGCCGATGGTGAAGGACACGTCGTCAATTGCGCGCAACGCCTCGGCATTTTTGCCGAAGTCCATTTTCAGATTTTTGATTTCGAGCAAATTCATAACGACTTCGTATCCGCCGCGTCTCTTAATCCATCGCCGAGAAAGTTGAAAGCCAGAACGGTGATGAAAATCGCCGCGCTCGGCGCGAGCAGCCACGGATAATTTTGCAAATACTGAACGTCTTCCGCCGCTGTGAGCATATTGCCCCAACTCGCCTGCGGTTCCTGGATGCCGACACCGAGAAAGCTCAACACGACTTCGCCGAGAATGTAATACGGCACGCTCAACGTCGCCGCGACGATGACATACGACAATGTGTTCGGCAAAATGTGGCGCACGATGATTTTGAAATTCGATTGCCCAAGCGAGCGCGCGGCGAGGACAAATTGTTGTTCGCGCAGCGAGAGCGTCATTCCGCGAATCACGCGCGCCATGCTTGCCCAGCCGATGCAG
>DATAUQ010000130.1:0-4858 GCA_036268155.1 Verrucomicrobiia bacterium
ACGCACGAACGGTTCATCGGCTTTTTGATCGAGCATTACGCCGGCAACTTCCCGCTCTGGCTCGCGCCGGAACAGGTGCGCGTGCTGACGCTGGGCGAGGATGAAAAATTGATCGCCTACGCAAAATCCATCGTGGACGAATTGCGCGGAAATTTTGTCCGCTGCGAACCGGATTTCCGCAACGATCCGATCAAGGCGAAAATCGCCGAGGCCGAACAAGCCAAAGTCCACACGATGCTCGTCATCGGCGGCCGCGACATGGACGCGGGCGCGGTTTCCGTCCGTTTGCACGGCAAAGGCAACGTCGGCGCGAAGCCGAAGGGGGAAGTCGTGGCGGATATTTTGGCGAGCATCAAAGAGCGGCGGCCGTAAATAGAAGTTGATTTATGCGCATTTCTGAAACAGCCCGGAAGTTGCTTATCGCCGGCT
Organism: Verrucomicrobiia bacterium; assembly: GCA_036268155.1. Classification (GTDB taxonomy): domain Bacteria; phylum Verrucomicrobiota; class Verrucomicrobiia; order Limisphaerales; family UBA11358; genus UBA11358. The sequence continues at coordinate 430 of DATAUQ010000130.1, forward strand.
GTTACATGGTATTTTTTGGATTCGCATTTTTCCTTCTTTTTTACCATCTGGATAATCATCTTTTGTGGGAAGACGAGGCAGAGACAGCCGTTCTCGCGAAGAATATAGTGCAATTTGGCGTGCCGAGGACATTTGATGGAACCAATTATATTGTTCTTCATGGCGCGATTGACGAAACACCCAACCATATATGGATTTGGTCGCCGTGGTTGCAGGAATATGTCACGGCGACTTCATTCAGCCTTTTTGGCCCTACGACATGGGCGGCGCGCGCGCCGTTTGCATTGTTTGGTTGTTGCAGTTTGGTGTTATTGGCGAGAGTTGCATTCAAAATTTATCGGAGTCATTGGATTGCGCTATCCAGCGCCTTGTTGCTGGGCACTTCGGAAGTATTTTTGCTGCACGCACGGCAATGCCGTTACTATTCAATTTCAATTTTCGCGGAAATTCTGTTGATGTATGGAATCCATCAATTATGCGCCAAAAAGCGAGATGGCGTCTGGCTGGCGGCGCTGGCCTTGATTTTACAATTTTACAGCAATTATATCATTGCGGTGGCGAACATTCCTGCGCTGTTCGTGTTGGCATGGTTGCTTTGCAAGCAGGGAAAAACCGCCATGTTGCAAGTATTGGCGGTTCTGGCGATGTTCCTTGCTGCTGCGGCGCCATGGCTGGGTTATGCGCATCCTTGGGGGCAAGGCAAGATGGTAGGAGCGGAAAATTATTTCTCGAAAGCGTTATGGTATCTTGAAGAATTTCATTTTCATTTTATCCCTTTGTGTTTTTTGCTTTTGCCGCTCATCGGCTGGACGATTTGCCGGAGTTGGCAACCCACCGTGACTGACATTCAGAGATTGATGGAGCGCTTTTTAATATGTTTGCTGCCGCTTTACCTCGTTACAATCTTGATCGCCCCCGGCGGCTTTCTGCGTTATCTGCTGCCAACCCTGCCAGTCGCTTGTCTTTTGACCGCCGTTTGGGTTTTCCGTTATAGTCGCCGGAAGGCGCTGCCGGTCTTGGTGATTTTAATCCAATCGGTGTGCAACCTTTTTGCAATTTTGACGGCATTCCCATCCCAGGAAAATCCCGGACTGAAATTCCCCGTCGTGGAATATATGGAAGGCATCTCCGGGACTTACACGGATCGTCTTGCCGATGTCGTCGGTTTTTTCAAAACTCATGCACGCCATTCGGAAAGCATTTTGAGCTACGATTCGGAATTTCCGCTGATTTTTTACACACAAATCGAGGTCATTAACGGGAGCATCATGGCACTCCCGGCCGGGCAATTGCCTGATTGGTTTCTGCCCAGCAGCCCTTCGTGCCCAATCGCGAGGACGACGGTGACGCTGCCGGAATCCCTTAAATTCCGCTATCAGATAATAACCATCCCCGTCCATGATTCTATCCGAGGCGACAGCATCCCCGAGCCGGATATTTATCAATACCATTCGTCAAAAACACTCGTGCCGTTCATCATTTACAAATTAAACACCAGCACAAACGGGCATGGCTTGTAATTGAGCAGTGTCATCAATTAATCATCCGCCCGAAGCCGATTGGTGAACGAATTGCGCGCCAATTTTGTCCGCCATGAAACCGATTTTTCCCTGAACAAATCAACGGCGAGATTCTGAAATTGTTTTGCTTGCCCGTTCCGATCTGGAACTGCACTTCGGACTGGTGCCGATTTGGAACCGGTAGCGAAGCGAAGGTGCGTTGCATTTGCGCCGACCCACTGTTATAGAATTGGCTGCGGATAATAAATCATCATATTTATGAAAAAATTTATCTTTCTTATCATCATTCTGGCGGTTGGAATCGCGCTTGGCATTCATTTCCAAAAACAATCCAAAGCCCAAAAGATTGAGGCGCAGGCGCAGAAAGACGCCGCGCAAGCCGATGCGGACGCGCAGAGCGGAATGCAAAAAGTGGATGCGGTCGCGGCGGATGTGAAGGCCGGCATCCAAACAGGCGTGGACAAAACAAAGGACTTCGCGACCAACGTGGTGGCGGATGTCAAAGCGGGCGCGCAAAAAGTCCACGATGTCACGACTAACGCGGTCGGAGAGGTCAAAGACAAGCTGCCATGACCTGGAATGAATTGTTTTTCGATTTCGTGACGTTGTGGGTCACGATTGATCCGCTTGGCACGGTGCCATTATATCTGTCGGTGACCAAACATTTGCCAGCAGTCGAACGCAGACGGGCGGCAGTGCGCGCCACAATCATTTCTTTTTTCCTGCTCGCGGCGTTTCTTTATTTTGGTCAGATAATTCTGAACGTCATGCGGATTGAACTGCTTTCGTTTCAGATCGCGGGCGGAATCATTTTGTTCCTGTTCGCATTGTCCATGATTTTTGCCAAGGAAAATCCCAACGACGCGCCGCCAGACAAAGGCCACGACGTGGCGGTTTTTCCGCTGGCCATGCCGTCCATCGCCACGCCCGGCGCGTTGCTGTCGGTGGTGGTGTTGACGGATAATAATACGCACAGTCTTTTACAGCAAACCATGACGTGCGGCGTGATGGTCTTGGTGCTGGTGGCGACGCTGGTTCTGATGCTGCTGGGCGACCGGATTCTCGCGCTGATCGGACGTTCCGGTGCCAACATTTTGAGCCGTGTGATGGGCTTGATCCTCTCGGCGGTCGCGGTGCAAATGGTTTACAGTGCCTTCAAGGGCGAACTTGGGCCGGGCTGACGACGTGGAGGCTCTGCGGAAATTTTATCGGTGATCAAGGAGCGGCGGCGTGATTTCATTTTGGTAGGAGATGACGCAGGGAGTCTCAAATTAAAAATGGAAGAAATGTGCCTCGTTACCTCGGTTCCCACGTTGAATTCGCGGCTTGCATTTTTTTGAAAATGGAGTTTGATTGGCGGCAATATCACACAAGAGGCAGGTTCATTTGTCACCTCTTCGCGTTTTTTCACCACTGGCGCTGTGATAATAAAATCCTATGGCTGAATTCAAATTCTCCTGCCCGCATTGCGCGCAAAACATCTTGTGCGACACCGGCTATGTCAGCGCGCAAATCAATTGTCCGCATTGCCAGCAGGCAATCATTGTCCCGCAAGCGCCGCGTTCCGCCGCCGCGCCGCCTGCAACGCCGGTTCCACCGTCCGCACCGCCCGCGCTTTCGACACGGCAAAGCCCCTCGGCTCCGGCGGCTGGCCGGCAATTTGCGGGCGCGCCACAGCAACCGGTTCAGCCGAAGTCGCGCACGCTACGAAATGTTTTGATCGTCACGGCGGTGGTCGTCGTTCTTGCGGCGCTCGGGGCTGGCGGATGGTTTGGTTACTCGAAACACAAGAAAGCCCAGGCGAAAAAGGGAAATCCCGCCGCGCAAGTGGCCGCGCCCACCGCTGACTCAACGATTCAAGCGTTGAGCATTTTGACCAAAGTGCATTCGGCTTACACAAATATAACCAGTGTGCGGGCAGACGGCACTTTCACGATGTCTCTGAACGTGTCGAACATCACCATGTCCGACGTCAATCCGAAAATGCCGGCCGATTCGAAAAACGCCAACCGGCATCCGCAGGGAATGCCGAGAAAGATCACGGACACGACGGAACTTTCCGTCAAGCGCGCGCAGCCGGCCTTTTTTTACATCGTCGCGGAAAGCGTCGCAAAAATTGACCGCATGACCGTCAGCAATACCTTTGCCATTTGGAAATCCGACAAGGGCCAGTTCATGTTCATGGACAATCATCAAAAAATGCAGCCGCCCACCTACCAGCAAACCGCCGACGGCAGCGTGACGAATGCGGACGCGGATCAATTCAAGAAGATGCAGGAACTTTTTGCCGACCCCGCCAACCTGACAAAGATCGTCAAAGATCTGGGTCAGACCGATGACGAATCCGTGAATGGGCAGGATTGCTACACGCTTACCGCAAAAGTGATCGGCCAAAAAGTCAAGGTCTGGGTGGACAAAACCACTTATCTGATCCCGCAATGGCAGATCACCCTCGGCGGAGCCATCAGCGACGCGGACATTGACGATGCGTTTTCTTTATACGAAAGCGCTTTCACCAATATGCCGCCCATGGCGTTGAACATGATCGAGGCGCAGGTAAAAACATTTGCGCCGGTGATGGTAAAAATTCGCGGCACGATCACTTCGACTTCCAAAAATGTTGAAATAAATCCGGCGCTTTCCGCAGATGATTTCAATTACGACGTGCCGGCGGGCGTCCGCATGACGCAGTTATTCAGGCGCAATCCTGCAAACAGAGGCGCATCTGTTGAAGTCAGCCAGCGAAATGCCTGCATCAATAATCTCCGGCAGATTGACGCGGCAAAAAATCAGTGGGCTTTGGAAAATAACAAAAAAGCTGGAACCATTGTCACGGAAGACGACATCAAGCCTTATATCAAATTGGACGCGGACGGAAATCTTCCCAAATGTCCTTCTGGCGGCACATA
>DATAUQ010000131.1:0-14925 GCA_036268155.1 Verrucomicrobiia bacterium
AAACAATTTGGTGGCCATAAAGCTGTGGTCCGACCCGTTCCCATTCCGAACACGGCCGTCAAACACAGTCTTGCCAATGGTAGTGGTTGTATAGCTTCCGCGAGAGTAGGTTGCCGCCAGTCTTTCAAAAAAGCCGGAGAAAAAATTCTCCGGCTTTTTTTATTTCCCGTTGAAATTCAACTGGGCGACACACGTAAGGTCGAATCGGATGCGGGTGCTTCTTCACTCGTCTTTTCGAGAAGCGCAGTTGGAAGCGACTTGGCGGCCTTTGCCCCCAATTGTTTTAGCTTCTCTGTCTGGCTGACGAGATTTCCCGACCCCGTGTGAAGCTTGGTCGAGGCGTCTTCCCACGCTTTCCGCGCCTTGCCGAGCGAATCGCCAACGGACTGCATATCTTCCACAAAACCGACGAACTTGTCGTAAAGTTTTCCGCCGCGGTCGGCGATTTCGAGGACGTGCTTTTGCTGGTCGGCCAGACGCCAGACGTGCGCGACCGTGCGGAGCGTGGCGAGCAAGGTCGAATTGGTGATGAGCACGACGTTATGATCCAGCGCCTCGGCGAACAGTCCCGGCTCGCGCAAGATGGCCGCAAAAAATGCGGCCTCGATGGGCACATACATCAGCACAAAATCCGGCGTGTTGATGCCGTGAATATTCTGATAACGCTTCGCGCCGAGGTCGCGGAAATGTTTGCGCAAGGCCTCGACGTGGCGTTCCAACCCCGCAACCTTGGCCGCGTCGTCGGACGCATTCACAAATTCCTCATAAGAGCGCAGCGAAACTTTGGAATCAATGACCAGATTGCGTTTCTCCGGCAAGTCCACGATCACGTCGAGAAATCGCTGGTCGCCTTCCAGATCTTTCGCGCCGTGCTGACGCCGGTAATGAAATTCCTGCTGCAAGCCCGACTTGTCCAGAATCTGGTCGAGCATATTCTCGCCCCAGTTTCCCAAAACCTTCACGTCACCCTTGAGCGCCTTGGAAAGATTTGCCGCCTCCGCGCCGATGCGACCGATTTCATTTTTGAGCAACGTGCTGTGTGCAACCGTCTCTTGACGAGTCGCGTCCAAACTGGTTTTGAATTCAGCAAGATTGTCCTTGAATGGCTTGAGGACATTTTCCAAGTTTTCGGAAGACTGCCGGTTGAAACTGCTCGTGTTTTCTGCAATGAGCTTGTTGGAAATCGCCTCAAACTCCTTGCGGAATGTTTCCTGAATCGTCTTGATTTGCTGTCGTTCGGTCGCAAGCTGTTCCTTTAGAAACGTCAGCTCTGCGTCCATCTCGCCACTGCGTTTTTCCAATCGCGCTGCGTTTGCATTGGCCTGTTCACGCTCGGAACGCAATTCCAGATCGCGCTGCGTGAGCTGCTGGCGCAATTCATTTTCCAGCCTCGCATCGGAAGGCGCGACGGTTTGATTGCGCCCACCCAGCAGCCAGCCAATGAACAAACCCAGACCGCCACCGATAGCGAATGCGAGGGCGATCTGGATTCCGAAAGGCATAATCAGAAATGCGCGACGACCTCAATCTCCACGTTCGCGCCTTTGGGCAGCGCGGCGACTTGAATGGTCGAACGCGCCGGAAAATTTTCCGTGAAATATTTCGCGTAAATCTCGTTCATGCCAGCAAAGTCACCGAGGTTTGTCAGAAACACGGTGGACTTCACAACATTGGTGAATGTCAACTTTTGATCGTCCAAAATTACTTTGACGTTTTCCAAAACTCGCCCGGTTTGTTTTTTAATGTCACCTTGAATCAAATTTCCGTCCTTCGGGTCAATTGGAATTTGCCCGGCGCAAAACAGCAGGTCGCCGACGCGCACGGCATGATTGTATGGGCCGACGGCGGCAGGTGATTTCGCAGGTTTGATGATTGTTTTGGTTGCCATAAATGTGCGGCAGTCTTGCGGCTTTGGACGCGCGGGTCAAGAAAAGCTGTTTATTCCACGTCAATAATCAACGCCGGTTGTTTTGAGCCGCCAAAATTTAATTGCAGTTTGTCGCTGGATTTTTTGCCTAGGAGTTGTTCGCCCAATGGCGATTGCGGGGTGATGACGAGGATTTCCTTTTTGTCGTGCAACACTTCCGTGCCGCCCGCGCGCGGGCCGATGAAGTAAAGGGAGCTTTCGCCACCGTGTTCCAGTTCCACCAGCGCGCCGAGGTCAATCGGTTCGCCCGCGCCAAAATTTCGGACGGCCAGTTTTTCAAACTCGGCGATGGCGGCTTCGATCTCCGCCGCCTGTTTGGATTGGCCGCGCGCGAGGTAGGAGGCTTCGAGGCCGCGCGTGTCGTATTTGCTCTCGGCCTTGCTGGATTCGTGCGTGGCCTCGGCGCGGGAGAATTGCGCGGCGCGGAAATAAATTTCCAGTTCGTCCGTCAGGCGGGCGATGATTTTCTTGATGATGGCGCGTTTGTTCACGAATATTCCAAGTGCAAGTTAGAAAATATGAAACCTAACTAACATGGAGTTCGTGGTCGACGGCATCTTCAATCTCCCATCGACAATCTCGGATTGATGAACCCAAACGATTTAATGACGCAACGTCAATAGGCTGGCAAAATTCCGAAACTGCTTTAGCCATAACGTCTCCATTTCGGATAAATTTTATCGCGAGTGCCGTATGTCCTGAAGAATCTCTGACAAAAAATCGAAGTCGGACATAGTGTGCCCATTTTTCGTTGTGTTCGTCACCAATTTCAAAAACCACTTCGTTTTGTGAACCTGTTGGGAAAGCAGCCAACTTCGTTCCAAGCTCACGGACTTCTTTTTCATAAACGTAAAAGTCTTGGTAGCCAACTAGAATTCCATCTGAAACAAGTATTCCCATGTGCCATGCAGAATCATCGTAAGGGTATCGTTGAATAGAAAAGCGTGGTTTACTCATATTTCAGTAGTTTGTTTAGTTTCAAATATATTTCGCCAGAATCGGTTTCAATTCGGCCACGGTTTTCTTCGGCCAGAATTTTTTGTCGGTCAGGAATGAATTTTTCAGCGCGGAATGACAAGGCCAGTTCGGTTCAGCCGGAATTTTTGCGATGGCCTGCGCGACGATTTTTTTCGCCGTGTCGGCGTTGCGGTGCAGGTTGGCGATGACGATTTCGAGCGTGACGTGTTCCTCGTCCGTTTTCCAGCAATCGTAGTCGGTCGCCATCGCCATCGTCGCGTAGGCGATTTCCGCTTCGCGCGCGCATTTGGCCTCGCCGAGGTTCGTCATGCCGATGACGTCGTAACCGGCGCGATGGTTCGCCAGCGATTCGGCGCGCGTGCTGAACGCCGGGCCTTCCATGCAGACATAAGTGCCGCCGTCGTGAACCGTCGCCTTGGCTTTGCGCGCGGTTTGCAAAATAATTTTTCGCAGTTCCTCGCAAACCGGATCGGCGAACGCGATGTGCGCGACGATGCCGCGCCCGAAAAATGTGTGTGCGAGGGATTGTTTGGTGCGGTCGAGAAACTGGTTGATGAGCACGATGTCGCACGGCTGGTATTTCGCCTGCAACGAACCGACGGCGCTGACACTGATGATCCACGCGACGCCGAGTTTTTTCATGGCCCAGATGTTGGCGCGATGGTTCAACTCGCTTGGCAAAATTTTGTGGCCACGTCCGTGGCGCGGCAGGAAAACCACGTCGCGTCCGGCAATTTTTCCGGTGAGCAAATCGTCGGACGGTTTTCCGAACGGCGTTTTGACTTTCACCCATTTCTGGTTGGTGAAACCTTCAATGTTGTAAAGTCCGGTGCCGCCGATGATTCCGATGCGATGTTTCGACATGGGTTATTTTATAGCATTGTCGCAAAAAAAAGTCGCCAGTGATTTTCTCGGCTGGCGCGGAAAAGATTATTTGATAATTTACGCGCATGGAACTGTTTCAAAAAATTCTCAAGATCGCCATTGACGGTGCGGCGTCGGACATTCATTTGAAAATCGGCACGCCCGTGATTTTCCGCATCAACCGTGAATTGATCGCGGTCGAATGCCCGTTTCCAACGGTGGACTGGATGAACAAAATCGTGGCGACCATCACGCCGGATCATTTGAAAAAGCGGCTGGAAGAAGACCGCGAGATTGATTTTTCCTATTTTATTCCGGGTCTCGGACGTTTTCGAACGAATCTGTTCCAGCAGCGCGGACAGTGGTGTTTCGCCATGCGCCACGTCAAGACGAGCGTGCCGGGCTTCGAGCAGCTTGGGCTGCTGGAGCAGATCAAGAAAATCGCGGAATCGCCGCGCGGCATCGTGCTGGTGGCGGGTTCGACCGGTTCCGGCAAATCAACGACGCTTGCGGCGATGCTTGAACATATCAATAGCAATTTCAAAAAACACATCATCACGCTCGAAGACCCGATTGAATTTGTCTTTGAGGACAACCAGTGCGTCATCGAGCAGCGTGAAGTCGGCCTCGATACGCAATCGTTTCATCACGCGCTCAAAAACGTCCTGCGTCAGGACCCGGACATCATCATGCTCGGCGAAATGCGCGACGCGGTGAGCTTCGCGGCGGCGATGAGCGCTGCGGACACGGGACATCTGGTTTTGTCCACGCTGCACACGACAACAGCGGCGCAATCCATCAACCGCATCCTGGATTTTTTCAAGGCCGACGAACGCGAACAGGTCCGCCGCCAGCTTGCAGCCACGTTGCGCGGTGTCGTTTGCCAGCGCATGGTCACCACGGTGGAAAACAAGATGACGCCCGCGCTGGAGATTTTGATCAACTCGCCGCTGGTAAAAAAAATGATCGAGGAAAACCGGCTGGACAAACTCGCCGCCGCCATCGAGACCAGTGTTGACGATGGTATGATCACGTTCAACCAGTCGCTTTTCAACCTAGTCAAATCCGGTCGCGTATCGGAAAGGGAAGCCCTGGCCAAGGCCAGCAATCCGCAGGCATTGGAGATGAATTTCAAGGGCATTTTCCTCAACGAAGGCGGTCGTATCGTGAGTTAAATCAATTCGATGATTTTTTTAATCGAAATTGGTGTTGACTTAAAAGCGACTCGAATATCGTATATTAAAGTGCGAGTTTCAAAGAAAACTGATTATGCGTTACGCGCCTTGTTCACGCTTGTGGATCACATTGGCGGCGCGCCGATCCCGATCCGCGAACTTGCGCGGCGGAATGATGTGCCGAAAAGATTTCTAGAGCAAATCATGCTTCAACTCAAGTCGCAGGGCTGGGTGGACAGCGTGGCGGGAATTCGCGGCGGCTATGTGCTGGCAAAAAAGCCGGAAAAAATCACGATGGGTGAAGTGGTGCGTCATTTTGACGGCATTTTAGCTCCAATTGATTGCGTTTCCGTCACCGGCTACAAACGCTGTTCGCAGGAGCCGGTCTGCAAATTCAGGCGCGTTTTTCTGGACGCGCGAAATTATGTGGCGGGCGAGATGGATCGGGCGACGCTGGCGGACGTGGCAAAACATTCACCGGTCACAAAACGCGAGGTTTCCACCGGCTTTATGGGCGGAGAAGGCATCTAAAGGATTTTTTAAAAAATTAGTTGACTATTTTTTAAGCCTGATGATAATAACGACTAAATAAGTCGTCATTAAGCAATCGCAAAAAAGTAAACAAAAAACATGAAATTAAATAAATTGTTAGTCGCAACATTTGTGGGAGTGCAGTTCGCAGTCACTGCATTCGCAGACGACGCGCCCACCAATTCCACGGAAGCTGCGGAGATTGAAGCCTTGAAACAGGAGATCCAGAAACTTGACCAGAAAGTTTCTGACCTGGAAAACAAGCAGACGGCGCAACAGCCAATTTCCGCGAACGCAGACCAGCAGCAGATTCAAAACCTTGATCAAAAAGTTCGCATTTTGGCCCGCCAGCGCGAGAATGATCAGGATGCGGCGGTGGCGCTGGCGAAAACGCAGCCGAAATTGACCATCAGTTCGAGCGGTTTTACCGCGAGTTCGGCGGACTCGAATTTTGTGTTCAGCTTGAAAGGACTGATTCAAGTGGACAGCCGAACGTTTTTCAGCGACACGGCGATCAAGAGCAACGACGGGTTTCTCTTGCGCCGGGCGCGTCCGATTTTTCAAGGCACACTCTACCGTGATTTTGATTTCAAGTTCGTGCCTGATTTTGGAGGTTCAACCGTGCAGATATTCGACGCGTATGGCAATTACCGTTACGAGCCGTGGCTGCAGCTGCGCGCGGGCAAATTCAAGACACCGGAAGGTTTGGAACAGCTGCAGGAAGACGTGAACACCTCGTTCAACGAACGCTCACTGGTCACCGACCTTGTGCCGAACCGCGATGTCGGCCTGCAATTCTGGGGCGATATTGACGGCGGCGTGTTGAGCTATGCGGCGGGCATTTTCAACGGCGTGGGCGACGCGCGAAATTCCAGTAACGCGGCTTTTGAAAACGAAGTTGAATTTGCCGGGCGGCTGTTCGCGCAACCGTTCAAGAGTTCGGACATCACGCCCTTGCAAGGCCTCGGCTTCGGCGTCGCTGGCACTTCGGAAAGTGACGCGGCCAACGCGACGGGTTTGCCCGCGACCACGGGCGGCATCCTGGCTGGATTTACCACGGACGGCCAGCAGCAGTTCTTCGCCTACAATCCCGCCACTGGCGTGGTCGTGGCGAATGGCGAGCATTGGCGGCTTTCACCTCAAGGCTATTATTATTACGGGCCGCTTGGTTTAATGGGCGAATACGCCATTTCAGATCAAGGTGTCCGCAACACCACTACGCACGCGGAAGCCGACTTGCATAATACGGCGTGGGAAATTTCCGGCGGCTGGGTGTTGACCGGAGAAAATGCCTCGTTCACCGGCGTCACTCCGCTTCATCCGTTTGATCCGCACAACGGCCAGTGGGGCGCGCTGCAAGTGGTCGCGCGTTACGAAGAGCTGGACATTGACAACAGCGCGTTCCCGGTGTTCGCCAATCCGGCCACGTCGGCTTCCGCCGCGCAGGCTTGGTCGGCGGGCTTGAACTGGTATCTCAACAAAAACATCCGCGTGAACGCGAGTTTCTCGCGCACGACATTCACGGGCGGCGGCGGCGCGGGCACGACCGCCCCGGCCATCGTCACACGCCAGCCGGAAAACATTTTCTTCACGCGCATCCAACTGGCATTTTAGCTCAATGAATTTATTCAAATAAATTACCGCATAGCAAAACATTGCCAATTATCCTGAATTCAACCAACTTCCGTTTATGCCTAAAACCTCCGATAAACATTACCGCAGTCTCATCAAGGCCGTTTCATGGCGGATCACCGGCAGCGTGGATACGATGATGATCACCTACTTGATCACCGGCAAATGGAGATGGGCGCTCACCATCAGCGGCGTTGAACTGTTCACGAAGATTTTCCTATATTACGTCCACGAACGCGTTTGGGAAAACCTTGCATTTGGTCGCGTGAAGCCGGCGGCAAAGGATAAGACGAATTACGAAATTTGAAATCAAATGGGGTGGCCGACGGGATTCGAACCCGCAACAACAAGCTCCACAAGCTTGGACTCTACCATTGAGCTACGACCACCAACCGGTCACAAGCTAGTTTTTTCCGGCGGGCGCGTCAAGTTTGTGACGACAGCGGCTGTTTCAATTTCGGCTGAACGTCGGGAATGGCCGCGCCGCGCGGCTGCGGAAATTTTATTTTGGAACGCAGGAGCAGCGTGCCGAGACAGAGGTCGGCGACGGGCATCACGACGTTGTAATTCTTGTGCATATAACGGTGATGCAGCAAATGATGGCCGTTGAGCCGGTAGAAAATCCATGAGCGTTCGACGCGTCGGGCTTTCGGCAGGTGCATGCACCAGTGCATATATTCGTAAGCGCCGTAGTAACTCGCGAAGGCAACGAATGATCCAGTCAGCAACCACCACCGGCCAACGCTCCAAGCGAGCGCGAGAACTGGCAGCATTCCCAAAAATATCAGCAGCGGGCCGTTCCACCATGCCATCGGAATGAGTTTTTTGTCCGGCTCATGGATGAGGTGATAGGTGTGGTCGGCTTTGAAAGTGTGATGATGAACAATGGCGTGCGCGCGGAAGGCGTAATCAAAATTGCCGAAAGGCCGGTGCATGAAATAGCGGTGCAGCGTCCATTCAAAAAAAGAGCAGAAAACAACCGCTCCGGAAAATCCGACGGCCGACCAGAAAATAAATGATTCCATAATAAAAACAGTCAATTGAAACTAACGCCCGTGTGAACGCCTGTGAATTGACAATATCATGCCACATTTCCAGCCAAAAGGAAAATTATATTTTTTTTCACACCGCGTTTCCATCAGGTTCCAACATTGCCAATTCGTTTCAGTCGCTTTAGAATTTTTGCTGTTCAAACAATTCATGTCCGAATACAAAGTCCAATTTGAAGTTTTCGAGGGCCCGCTTGATTTGCTGCTTTACCTCATCAAAAAAGAGGAAGTGGACATTTACGAGGTCAACCTCACCAAGCTCGCCACGCAATTCATCGCGCACATTGACCTCATGCGCGAATTCGATCTTGAGGTCGCCGGCGAATTTCTCGTGATGGCCTCGACGCTCATGTATATCAAGAGCCGCGAGCTCCTGCCCGTGGACCAGCAGGTCGTCGTCGAGGGCGAGGACGAAGGCGAAGACCCGCGCTGGGAATTGATCCGGCAGCTCGTCGAATATAAAAAATTCAAGGACGCCGCCGCGCAATTGCAGGTGCGCGAAGCCGAACAGGAAAATATTTTTCCGCGCCTGCCGGGAAAACTGGAATTTGAATCCGCCGCGCCCGCGCCGAAACCGGACGTTTCCATTTTCGATCTGCTCAACGCCGTCAACGGCGTGCTGCAACGCTTCAAAAAGCGCGAGGGCGACGCGCGCGACATTTTCGAGGACAAATGGACCGTCAGCGAAAAGATCGAAAGCATCCTGAAAATTCTTTCCGAGCGCGGCGGCGTGCGCTTCGCCGAATTGTTTGAGAGCGCCGCGAGCCGCGCGGAAGTCATCTGCACCTTTCTCGCGCTGCTGGAATTGATCCGGCTCAAGCAACTCGTCTGCGTCCAGCCCGAAGCGTTTGCGGAAATTGAAATCCGTCGCGCAACCGTGCCGGTTGTGGCCACCACTGCGCCAACCGAAAATCAAAATGCAAATCAGTAATCAAATCACAAAACGATTGCCGCGCATTTTAGGTTTAATTACTTTGCTGACTTGCGTTCCGCTAACCGCCCGCGCCGATGCCGGAACACCGCTGATGTGGGCAGGAATGATTCATTTGGTTTTAGGAAATGCAATTATTGGAATTTTTGAAGGATTTATTCTTGCGCGAATCTTCAAATTAAAAAGCAATGTGTGTGTTTTAGCGATGATTGTTGCGAATTACTTTTCCGCTTGGGGTGGAGGCTTGTTTCTCAATTATCAAATTACGAAATCTCTGCCATTTAATCTTTACAATGCTTGGCATTGGATTTGGGTTATGGTTTTTGTCACTTTCGTAATCACATTAATTTTAGAATGGCCTTTCGTTTTCTTTTGCTTTCGCAAAGAACAAAATCGGCTTAAGAAAAGTCTGCTCGGTAATTTGCTGGTGAATTCTTTAAGCTACGTTTTACTTTTTTGGTGGTATTCGTCAGCAAGTGGAACGACGCTTTTCACAAAAGCGAACATCGTCCAGCCGTCGGAAATCAAGTTTCCAAAAGAAGGGCTTGTCTATTTTATTTCTGAAACAAATGGTGTTTGCAGATTCGATTTCAGTTCGCGGCAAATCGAAAAAGTTTGTTCATTGGAAGCAGAAAAAAATGACCGACTTTTCGTAAGAGCATCAGCTTTTGGCACAAATGATTGGGATATTTTGGATTCATCAAAAAGAATTTTGGTTTGTTCAAATCTTCAAGTGACGGCAGTTCCGTTTTGGCGCGACACAAACAATCTTGAGGGAACGATGTTTAATTTTGGCGCAGCCCCAAAATTAGGAAATGCTGAAAAAAGCAATTGGAATTTCCGCACGGGCTTTTGGGCGATTGAAGGAATTCATGGCGTAAATACTAATTCCGGCGAAAACATACATTTATCTTTGGAAACACCTTTTGTTTCATGGAATGCTCGCAACGCAATGCAACTTCCTGAAGATTACGTCGTTTTTCAGTTGGGAGATGATCAAATTTGTTTGTTTGAAACTGCCACAAGAAAAATTGCTTTGTTAGCCAGAGGCCAAGGTCCGATTGTTGTTCTTCCAAAAGAAAATTAATTTGCATTTGAATTATGGAACTTAAATTCATTCTCGAATCACTGCTGTTCTCCGCGCAAAAACCTTTGAGCGTGAAAGAACTTCGCGACATCCTCGCCAGCGCCGCCGAACATGAGGACGCCGACGCCACCGCCAAAGCGCTCGCCAAAACCAGGGAGGGCGATTTGACCGCCGCGCTCGAATATCTCGCGCGCGAACACGAATCCGCCGCGCGCAGTTACCGGCTCGCGTGCGTCGCCGGTTCGTGGCAATTCGTCACGCAGCCGGAATGCGCGCAGTGGCTGCGCGCGCTCGTCGGCGTGAAAATCCGACCGTCGCGGCTCTCGCAGCCGGCGCTGGAGACGCTCGCCATCATCGCGTATCGCCAGCCCATCACGCGCGCCGAGGTCGAGCAGATTCGCGGCGTGAACGTGGACGGCACGATGCAGACGCTGCTGGAACGCGGACTCGTCGAGTCCGTCGGTCGCGCGGAAGTCGTCGGCCGTCCGAACACTTACGGCACGACGGCGCTGTTCCTCGAATACTTCGGCCTGCGCGGTCTGGAAGATTTGCCCGCAGCGGACGAACTCCGCCGCATCCCCGTCGAAAAACCGCCCGCGCCCGTCACGGCTGATCCTGGTTTGGCGACGGCAGCGCCGGAGCAATTGAAGTTGGAAGAAACGGAACGCGAAAATCAAGAGCCAGAGCAAGAGAATCCGCAATAATTATCATAAATAAAACAAAACTATAATTTTGTTGACAAAGTTCACAAAATTGCTATTTTGTTTGCATGAATGATTCAAAATTAGTTGGAATTGCAGAAATCGGACAGCTTTTGGGAGTTTCCAAACAAGCTGTGGTCAACTGGAGAAAACGCTACGAAGATTTTCCAAAGCCAATAAGAGAACTTGAAAGCGGTCCAATTTGGGAATTTAGACCAGTCGAAGAATGGCGAAAAAAGAACCAAGGCAACCCGACCCATCGAATTAGTTTCATCAATTTGAAAGGTGGCGTTGGAAAAACTACTACAGCGGTAGCAGTGGCTGAAGTTTTGGCTAAAGAACATAATTTAAGTGTGCTTCTCGTTGACCTCGATCCTCAAACAAATGCAACGGTGAATTTGATAAAGGAATCGGTTTGGAAAAAAATGGATGACGAAGGCGCAACGCTTGCCCAACTTTTTGAAGACCACATCAATTATAAACAGCAGCCAAAATTTGATATTGAAAAAGCAATTGTGCGTGGGGTTTCAAATGTCCATGGCGGTATTCCGAAATTGGATTTGTTGCCATCCAGCGTAAAGCTAATCGAATTGCAAGATGAACTGCCATTGATTGCTGCGAGGGGAAACTATGAAACGCGCCCAGTGGAAATCTTAAGCAAGGCACTCGAACCAATTTTGGATAGATACGCTTATGTAATTATTGATTGCCCACCAAGTCTTGGACCTATCACAAAAAATGGCTTACGAATTTCTACAAGTTACGTTATTCCTACAATTCCTGATATTATTTCGACATGGGGTGTGTATCAAATTGTTGAAAAGGTTAAGGAGTTTTCCAAGCCCTACAATATTTCCATTCACCCACTCGGAATTGTTGCGACGAAAGTTCAAAGCAATGGTCTCCATGATGCGTATCTCAATATTTTAGAGCGTGGACAATTGTTTGATGGAAAATCAACATCGGCCAAACAACCGCCGTTGTTCAAAAACCAAATTAAACAAACAGTAAATGTTGCTCGCGGAGCGAACAGCGAACAAGATTTGCGAACGTTAAAATTAAAATACGGTTCAGACTATGATGCTTTTCAAGGTTTAACAAAAGAGATTATTGAACGATGCAACACGCCAAACTAATCACAAAGGTTTTCAGAGAGATTTCCAAGCTCGTGATAGATGAGTCCGAGCAAAATCCTCGGTTCGCC
Organism: Verrucomicrobiia bacterium; assembly: GCA_036268155.1. Lineage (GTDB taxonomy): Bacteria > Verrucomicrobiota > Verrucomicrobiia > Limisphaerales > UBA11358 > UBA11358. Next base: position 12,080 of record DATAUQ010000131.1, read on the forward strand.
GAACGGCTAGAAAAAATTCTTGAACCGTTGTCGTCCACGGCCTCAAGAAAACACAAAGAACCAGTGAATGTTCCTGACATCTTCGCCGAACGTAAACAGCGCGATGATGGTTCGTTCGCTTCATGGTTATTTGAAAAGGAAATTCCCATTCTTAAAGCGATAATACGCAAATATCAATTCGATCCTTCAAAGCGCAGCGCAAAATGGACGGATGCTAGAAAACTTGCTGACCTAATCTTTCAGCAAGTGGATTCGCACTTAAAGCGCGGTTCGGCATTTATGTCCACTGATGAATAGCTTTTACGAATTTTCTTGGCGCGAAACAGATTTGATTCTTCCTTCATAATTCATCATTCTTCCTTCGCTTGAACATCCCCGAACATCGCAAGGCGATTGACAAGCTGGACGCGCACATCGTCCGGCTGCTCAACGAGCGCACGCGTCACGTGCTGGCCATCGGCGACATCAAGCTCAAGGCGGGCGAGGAGATTTACGCGCCGCATCGCGAACGCGCGGTGTTCGAGCGTGTCTGCGCGTCCAACGCCGGGCCGATGACGGACGAGCAGTTGCGCGCGATCTACCGCGAAATCATGTCCAGCGCGCTCGCGCTCGAAAAGACCATGACCATCGCGTATCTCGGGCCGGAGGCGACGTTCACGCATCAGGCGGCGATCCGGCGGTTCGGTTCGAGCCTGCGCTACGCGTCGCAAAAAACCATCGCGGACGTTTTCACCGAGGTCGCCAAAAACCGCGCGGATTATGGCGTGGTGCCGGTGGAAAATTCCACGGAAGGCGTCGTCACGCACACGCTCGACATGTTCGTGGACAGCGATCTGAAAATCGTTTCACAAATCGTTTTGAAAGTGCAGCAGTGTTTAATAAGCAATTCGCCACGCGCGAAAATCAAAAAACTTTACGCGCATCCGCAATCGCTCGCGCAATGCCGTGGCTGGATTCAAAATCATCTGCCGCGCGTGGAAATCGTCGAGACTTCATCGAACGCGCGTTCGGCGGAGCTGGCGGTGAAAGAAAAAAACACGGCGGCGATTGCCGGAATTCTCGCAGCGGAAAAATATAAATTGCAAATCTTGGAGCAGGACATCCAGGACAACGCCGCAAACGCGACGCGTTTTCTCGTTCTCGGCCGCCAGTGCAGTCCGCCTACCGGCGACGACCGCACGAGTTTGATGGTCAGCGTTTCCGACAAAGTCGGCGCGTTGCACGAAGCCATCGCCGCGTTCCGCAAATTCAAGATCAACATGACGAAGATCGAATCGCGCCCGAGCAAGCGCAAGGCGTGGGAATATTTCTTCTTCATTGATTGCGACGGCCACGCGCAGGAGAAAAAAGTTGCGGGCGCAATTAAAATTCTCGGCCAGCACGCCAATTTTGTAAAAGTGCTTGGCTCGTATCCGAACACGGAGTAGCCAATCATGGCCAACCGGCAACAAAACGAGAAAGCTTTTCCGGGATGGGAAAAATTGCCTGACGGCGGAAGAATTTATTTCAGGCGAATTTCCGGCCGTTCCGGCGGTTTTGCGCGTTATTGCAAAGAAGTGGACGACATGGAAAAGACCATTCGCTTCTGGCAGGAAATTTATGACCGCAACGGCAAGATTGTGGCGCGTCACGAAAAATTTCCTCTCGATTCCGGTCATCAAAACGTGTAACTTCCGAGCATGAAAGTGACCCGCCAAATTGTCGCGGAAAAACTCGCCGATTACCTGCATGGCGAAGCTTCGCAGGCCGGACTGGTGGATTGGGCCGAGCGCGCAATGATGGAGGCTGATTTTGAAGAGCGCGACGCCGAATTGCTCGCCGACATCGTGGGGCGTTTGGGTTTGGCTGATGTGGCGGAATTTGGTTTGCGCTGGGAGGATTGCGAAAATTTTCTGCATAAGCTCGGCTATCGCGCACACGTTGAAGTTCAAGTGGCGTAACAATTCATTTTGAACCATCTCTCCAAAGCCCGCGAAGTATTCGACATCGAAATTGCCGCGCTCAAAAAAGTGCGCGCGCAACTGGACAAATCTTTTCCTGTGGCAGTTGAAATAATTGTCGAAGCGATTAAACGTCGCGGAAAAATTATCGTCGTCGGCATCGGCAAATCCGGCAACGTCGGCCAGAAAATTTCCGCCACGCTTACCAGCACCGGCTCGACCAGCGTGTTGTTAAGCAGCGTGGATGCATTGCACGGCGACGTGGGAATCGTCAATGACGGCGATGTGATTCTCGCGTTGAGCTATTCCGGTGAATCGGAAGAATTGCTCAATTTACTTCCTGCGTTAAAAAGATTTTCCGTCAAAATCATTTCGTTCACCGGCAATTTGAAATCGTCGCTCGCCAAACACAGCGACGTTTCGCTGAACGTCAAAGTGCCGAAGGAAGCGTGTCCGTTCAATCTCGCGCCGACGAGCAGCACGACCGCGATGCTAGTTCTCGGCGACGCGCTGGCGATGGCCGTTTTGCAGGCGCGCGGCTTCAAGCAAAAAGATTTCGCGAAGTTTCATCCGAGCGGCGCGATTGGCCGCGCGATGCTTTTGCGCGTCGGCGACATCATGCGCACGGGAAATCGAAATGCGATCGCCGATGAAAAAATTTCGGTGAAGGAAGCGTTGCTCGTGATGACGCACGCGAAGTCCGGCAGCTTGAGCGTTGTAAACTCGCGCGGCAAATTGGCCGGTGTTTTCACCGACGGTGATTTTCGGCGTCACATGGCGACGAATGAAAATCTTTTGTCGCTGCCTTTGAAGAAAGTGATGACGCCAAAACCGATTTGCATTTGTGAAAACGCGCTCGCGGTCGAGGCTCTGAAAATTTTCAACGAGCGGAACATTGACGATTTG
>DATAUQ010000132.1:0-9524 GCA_036268155.1 Verrucomicrobiia bacterium
CCGGTGAGTTTCGGGCGAACCCGAACCTGGTTGTCTATATCCGCGCCGACAAGGACAGCCGTTACGACCTCGTGGCGCAGGTGATTGACGGCTGCCAGCGCAACGGCATCACGCGTTACTCGCTCCGCACCGACCCGACGACGAAATGAACCGCCTGCAAAAAAAATGCGTCATCGCGACGGCGGGATTTCACCTGCTGCTGCTCGTGATTTTATTTGTCGGCCCGGCATTTTTCTGGGCGCGGGAAAAGCCGGACGATTCGCCTGTGCTCGACATGATTCCAGCCAACCTGGTTGACTCCGTCAGCACTGGCGCGCAAAACGCCCAGCCACCGCCGCCCGCGCCGGCTCCAATCGTCATGCCGCCACCGGAACCCAAACCGATTGTCCAACCCACGCCTGTGCCCGCGCCGACGCTCGCCGAACGCGTGGAAAAATTCTTCGAATCTGAATCCGCAAAGCCAACGCCTGCGCCGGCTGAAAATCAACCGCACGCGCCAAAAGTAAATTTGACTCCCGTGACGCGCGAGGCGCCGAAAAATTCTTCCACGCCAACTAAAACGACATCCGACAATTCAAAGGCAATCAAATCCGCGCTTGCAGCATTGCGCAAAAATTTATCCTCCGCCACGGAGATTGCCCCAATCGGCAACAGCAGCGCGGCGGCGGCGAATTACGCGCAGGTCGTCAAAAGTGTTTATGAGCAAGCATGGGTTTTGCCGGACGACATGGCCAGCGACCAGGCAAACACGAAAGTCCGCGTCACGATTGCCAGCGACGGCACGGTGATTTCCGCGCGTGTGGTTGCGCCGTCCGGCGATGCGAGTCTGGATGCTTCAGTGCAGCGCACGCTGGATCGCGTCCAATTCATCGCGCCGTTTCCATCCGGCTCAACTGACACGGAACGGTCTTATATCATCAATTTCAATCCTCAAATCAAACGTCTGCTCGAATGAAAAATAAAATTTTACGCTCAATCAACTCGGTCAAAATCGGCCTGCCAATTTTTTTTGCGGTCATTGCCCTAAACTTTTGTCATGGCCAGGATCAAGGTGAGCTTGTCATCAATCCAACGCTCACACTTCCCGGTTTGACCAAGCCGATTCTGGTTTCGCTCGAAGGTTTCACCGGCGAAGCGGCGGACGTTTTGAAATTTGATCTTTACGTCCAGGGTTTCTCATTCGTCGCGCCGGAGGCCGCGCAATATAAAATCAGCGGCAGCAGCGCGGGCAACGTGCAGGGTTATGTGATGGACGCGATCAGCAAGCAGACGAAATTTTCGCGCAGCTACACCGGCGCGAGTTTGCGGCGACAGGCGCATGCGTTCGCGGACGACATCGTTTTTGCCATCACGGAAAAAAAAGGAATCGGACAGACAATGATCGCGTTCAAGGCACAGGCCTCGGGTTACGGCTCCGGCGAAATTTACATTTCTGATTTTGATGGCCACGACGCGAAAGCCATAACGCATGACAATGCGATTGTTGCCGCGCCAGCGTGGGCACCCGGACGGCTTGCGCTTTATTACACGTCATATCAGCCGGGCAATCCCGATATTTTCTATCATAATTTGAGCACTGGCCGGCGCACCAACATCGCGAAATTTTCCGGGTTGAACACCAGCGCTGCGGTCTCCCCGGACGGCACGAAGCTGGCGATGATTTTAGATCGGAGTGGTAGCCCGAACGTCTGGGTGTGCAATGCGGATGGCACGAATTTCAAACAGTTGACCACGTCGCCGGAGGATGAATCATCGCCGTGCTGGTCGCCGGACGGGCAATGGATTTGTTTCGCGACCAAAATCCGCGAACGCCGCGTGCTGGCAAAAGTTCCCACAGCCGGCGGCGCAGTGCAGCGCATTTCCACTTCAGGCATCTTGAATCCGACCGACCCGGACTGGTCGCCGGACGGCAAATGGATCGCGTTCACGTCGCAGATGGGCGACTTTGACATTTGCGTGATGCCGGCGGCTGGCGGCACGCCGACGGTGCTGGTGGCGGGACAGCATCCGTCGTGGTCGCCGAATTCGCGCACGCTGGTTTTCAACCGCGACACGGGCTACCGGCAATCGTTGTCTGTGCTTGACGCGATGACGAAACAAGTCAAGGATATTGGACGAATTTCGGGAAACGATTCGCAGCCCGCCTGGGCGAAATGATTTTGACGCTTTAATCTGAAAAACTTTTAACCACAGGAAAAAAAATATGAAAACGATGAAACTGATTTACCCGCTCGCGTTCGCGCTGGCGATTACGATGGCAACCACCGGCTGCCATAACCACAAGGCCGTCAAAGTTACGCCGATACCGGGTGGCATAAATCCGAATCCTGGCGACACAGGTGGTGGAAACACTTTGCCGCCAGGAAGCACGATGAATCCTGACAATGGTGCCAATGGTATTCCCGTCGCCAATGCCGACAGCTTTGACAACATGACCGAAGACCGCGCTGCGCTCGCGGCTTACACAATTCATTTTGCCTATGACAGCGCCGCCATCAAATCGAGCGAGCAGGCCAATCTTCAATCCGTGGCATCGGCCTTGAGTTCGGATGCGAACGCGAAATTGCTTATTGAGGGCAATTGCGATGAACGCGGCACGGAGGAATACAATCGCTCGCTCGGCGAACGCCGTTCGCTGGCCGCGCGCGAGGCGCTGGCCAAGCTGGGAATTGATCCGTCGCGCGTCCGCACCATCAGCTACGGCAAGGACAAGCCGGCGGACACCGGCCATGACGAATCCGCGTGGAAAGCAAACCGTCGCGACGAATTCGTGCTGCTGCATCCGAAAGCCGGAGCCTGATTGTTCGGAGAAAATTTCGAGTCTCGCAAGGGTCGTGGTCAAACGCGGCCCTTGTCTTTTTGGGGCTTTACTATTCGCCTGAACAGGCGTAGGGTTGGGCAAGTTCGGAAAAAATGTTATGAATACCATGCTTGCAGTGTTTGGTTTGGGCGGCTGGGAAATTGTTTTAATTCTCGCCGTGGTTTTGATTTTATTCGGAGCGAAAAAAATTCCCGAACTGGCCAAGGGTCTGGGCAGCGGCATCAAGGAATTCAAAAAAGCCACGAAGGATGTGACGGATGAAATCAACAATCCCGCCCCCACCGAGACGCCCGTCCAAAAACTTCCGCCTGCCAACACGACTGCGCAATCGCAGCCGCCGGAAACGAAAGTCATTTGACTGCTGATTTTTTCAGCCGCAGTTTTCCATGGCCGAATTTTCTTCAGAACCGCCGGAAGACGGCGGCGGCCCCGTAAAATCTTTTCTCGAACATCTCGAGGATTTTCGCTGGGTGCTTGTCAAAGTCAGCGTGTCATTGGGCTTGGCCATGCTAATCTGCCTGATCGGCGCGAATTATGTCATGGCCGTCATCAAATGGCCGCTGACACATGCGCCTGCCAGTTTTCCGGGGACTAACCAAATCGTCACGGTCAGCTTTGGCGCGAACCGGCTCGGCCATTTTCAATTGTCCGACGCCGAGCAAAAATCCTTGAACCTCGGCACCAACCGCTTCATCGCCGTCACGGTCGAGCCGCTAACACTGGGCACCAATCAGATTCTCGGCTGGCACGTTGATTCAAATCCGGTCACCGCGAACGAGGCAAAGCAAATGCAGATCGACCTGGTTAATTTGAGTCCGGCCGGTGGATTTTTTGTGGCGATCCAGGTCGCGTTTTACGGCGGACTGGTTTTGGCCGCGCCGTTCATTTTTTATTTTGTCATCGCCTTCGTTTTTCCCGCGCTGAAAATGCGCGAGCAAAAATATGTTTTCCGCGCATTGTTCATCGGCGGCGGACTTTTTCTGGTCGGCGTTTGCTTTTGCTATTTTGCATTGATGCCGGTTGCGCTGGCAGCGTCGCAAAAATATTCCAACTGGCTCGGCCTCGGCGCGTCGCAATGGCGCGCGGAAGATTATATCAGCTTCGTCTGCCGCTTCATGCTCGGCATGGGATTGGGTTTTGAGATGCCGGTGGTGATTTTGACTTTGGTGAAGATCGGCGTGTTGAGTTATTCCACGCTGTCGAAGGCGAGGCGTTACATGATCGTGATCAATTTGATTTTGGGCGCGGTGCTGACCACCCCGGAAGTGGTCACGCAAATCCTGATGTTCGTGCCGCTGCAATTGCTCTACGAAATCACCGTCTGGATCGCATGGTATTGGAACCGGCAGGAGAAAAAACAAATCACGCGCGAAATATAAAACGCGCTTTACAAAAGGCGATTTCGGAGTAGGCTCAAGCTAACAATAAAAACGTATGAGAAACGTAACACCTCTACTCGCTCTGGCCGCCCTTGGCGCTTTGTTCACCGCCGGTTGCGCCGGGCCGGAACAAAGGCTCGGCAGCGGCATGACCAATCTCACGGAATTCACCCGCATGGGCGAAATCCAGCGCAGCGTCGAGCAAACCTCTGTCTTCGACTCACCCGAGGCCGGCTACACCACGGGTTTTATTCATGGCTTCGACCAGTCCGTTTATCGAACCGTGGCGGGCGTTTATCAAATCGTCACCTTCCCGGCCGGCGACACATTGTCCCAATCCAGCTTCGACCAAAAATATGTCCCAAAGGGAGTGGCCTATCCCGACAGCTACCGGCCGGGTTTGCCGGATTTTCCCGTGTTTCAAACCGACACTTATTTTGGTTTCAGCGGCGGCGATGAATTTCCGTTCGTTCCCGGCAGCCGGTTCTCTGTGTTTCCGAATTAAAATTGGCCGGATCAATTTGCGCAGCGCGCCGATGATTTTACGTTGGCGCGTTTTGCTTTGGTGAAGACAAAATATGCCGCTCCAAAAAAAATCTCCCTGCAAAGTCAACCTGCTGCTGAACATCCTCGGCAAACGCGCCGACGGATTCCACGAACTCGAAACAGTCATGCAGCCGGTGAACATCTGTGATGAGATGATTTTCGAGCGCGCCGGTGTAAGCCTGCAACTGACGTGCAGCAATCCCAATCTGCCGGCCGACTCAAAAAATCTTGTCCACCGCGCCGCGACCACATTTCTTGCCGCAGCAAAAATTTCTGACGGCGTCAAAATCCATCTCCAAAAAAATCTGCCGCTGGCTGGCGGCATCGGCGGCGGCAGCGCAAATGCCGCCGTGACTTTTACCGCGTTGAACGAGTTGTTCAGCACGCCATTGCCGCTTGAAAAACTGCACGAACTTGCCGCCGCGCTCGGTTCCGACATTCCATTCTTCCTTTATAACCGGCCCGCGCTCGCAACCGGGCGCGGCGAAAAAGTGGGGCTGCTTGAAAATTTCCCCGCGCTGCGCGGCAAGGCTTTTTTTCTGGCGCATCCCGGCTTCGGCATTGCCACGCCGTGGGCTTATCAAAATCTTGCGCGTTTTCCCAAAGCATTGAACGGAGAAAAAGGGCGGGCGGAAAAATTAATTTCACTTTTGCGAACCGATGATTTGCAGACGGCGGCGGCAGAATTCTACAATTCATTGGAGGCGCCCGCGTTTGACAAATTTCCCTTGCTGTCGCTTTACAAGGAATTTTTGCGCGAGGATGGCGCGTTCGTTTCGCTCATGTCCGGCAGCGGCTCGACGACGTTTGCCATCACGCAAAATCTCGCGGCGGCGGAAAATTTGTCGGAGAAATTCAAGTCAAAGTTCGGCGACCGCAGCTGGACGGCTGCGGTGGCTATTTGAAGCACTTGAATTTCGCCAGCGCGAACGCGGTCATTTCCTGCGCCGCCGGGATTTTGCAGATCATCGCGATCAGCCAGTAAATTCCACCGGCGATTCCCGCCGGCACAAACACCGCGCCGATCTTCAGCAAAAGCGTTCCGTGACCGAGTGATTTTTCCCACCACTGCCAGCCGTCCCACGCAATGACGCCAACCAGCACAGTGGCCAGCACCAACACGCGCAGCGACTCGCGCAACGCCTGCATTTCCAGCTTGCCGAGTTTTTTCCGCAGCGCGAACAGCAGCAGTCCGACGTTGAGGGCGGACGTGAAGGTGTTGGCGATGCCCGGCCCGCCTTCGCGCAGCAGCGGCATGAGCAGGCAGGCGGCGATGAAATTAATCGTGAGACAGACGAGGCTGATTTGCATCGGCGTTTTGGTGTCGCCGAGCGCGTAAAAGGCGCGGGCCAAAATGTTGGCCGTGGAAAACGCGACCAAGCCCGGTGCCAGACAAACCAGCGCGAAGGAGACGCGGCTGGTTGATCCGGCGGTGAATTTTTCGCCGTGTTCAAACAGCAGCCGCACAATCGGCTCGGCCAGCACGACCAGCAGCACGGAGGCGATGAGGTTCAAAAACATCAGCGAGGCCAGTCCGCTGCGCAGCGTGGCGCGGAATTCGGGATAATTTTTTTCCGCCGCCAGACCGGAAAGCGTCGGCAGAAGAAACGTCGCGAGCGAGATGCCGAACATTCCCTGCGGCAGTTCCATCAGCCGCACCGCGCCGTTGAACGACGAGACGATGCCCGTGCCGACAAACAGCGCCACGAGCTGCACCATCGCCACGTTGATTTGGAACGCGGCGACACCAATTGTTCCAGGAACCATCTGGCGCACGACACGCTGCACGGTTTCATTTTTCCACGGCGAAACCCAGCGGTAACGGAAGCCATCGCGCCAGAGCGTCGGCAATTGAAACGCCGCCTGCGCCACGCCCGCCACGAGCACACCGTAGGCCAGCGCGAAAACCTGCACCGGCAGCCTGTGTTCCTTCGGCAGACCCGCGCCGAATTTTGGCGCGAGCCAGTAAACCGACGCGATCATCACGACGTTGAGCATCGTCGCGCCCATCGCGGGAATAAAAAAATGGCCGCGCGCATTGAGCATCCCCATCATCACCGCCGTCAGGCAGACGAGGATCATATAGGGAAACATCACGCGGAGCAGTTGCAGCATTAAAATTATTTTTTGTGGGAAAATCGCCGGAGTTCCGTGGTGCATGGTTCCATCCGTGGCAGTTAGGGCTGGTAGTAAACCAATTCCATGCGGAGGCCCGCCATAAGCTAGAGCAACTGAAATTCCAACCAACACGACAGCGACAATCACGCTCGCCGAAATGAGCAGCCCGGAAATCACGGCATTGGCGGATTTCCACATTTCGATTTCGCCGTGCGTTTTTTCCTTGTGCTTGAAAATCGGGATGAACGCCGCCGTCAGCGCGCCTTCGCCGAGCAGCCTCCGGAAAAGATTCGGGATGGTGAAGGCGTATTGGAATGCGTCGTTGACCCAGGTGGTGCCCAGAAAAAACATATAAGCCTGCTCGCGCATCAGGCCGAGCACGCGGCTGAACAAGGTCGCGGCGGCCATCGCGCCGGAGGCTTTCAACATTTTCGACACGCGCGAAGATTAAAGTCCAAAGCCCGAAGTCCAAAGTCCAAAGTTCAATGCGAATTGGAAATTGGCATTTGGTCGAAGGCAATTTAACCTGCCCGCGTGAACATTTACGAAGAATTGCAATGGCGTGGCCTTGTTGCCACAGCAACGGAAGGCACGCCAGAGCGCTTGGGGCATCCTCCATTAGTAACCGGTAAAGAATTGAACGCTCAATTTGTCGACGCTGTTCCCATTTCGGAGAAACCCATCACGCTTTACTGCGGCTTCGATCCGACGGCGGACAGTTTGCACGTCGGCAATCTTGTTCCGCTGCTTGCGCTCCGACGATTTCAATTGCTCGGGCACAATCCAATTGCCGTTGCGGGCGGCGCGACTGGCTCGATTGGCGATCCAAGTGGAAAAACTCAAGAGCGGCAATTGCTCACAAAAGAAATTTTGGATCACAACATCGCCAGTGTCAAAATTCAACTGGCAAAACTCCTCGATTTTGAAACGAAGCAAAATCCCGCGCGGCTCATGGACAATGCGGCTTGGACTTCCGAATACAAGTTTTTGGATTTTCTGCGCGACATCGGGAAACATTTTTCCGTCAACCAGATGGTCGCCAAGGAATCCGTCCGCGCGCGCATGGAAGACCGCGAGGTCGGCATCAGTTACACCGAGTTCAGTTATATGCTGTTGCAGGCGTTTGATTTCATGGTTCTGGCGCGCGACCACAATTGCGAACTGCAAATCGGCGGCAGCGACCAGTGGGGAAACATCACGGCAGGCATCGAACTGACGCGCAAGAAACTGGGCAAAACGGTTTACGGCCTCACGTTGCCGCTCATCACGAATGCCGACGGCACGAAATTTGGAAAAACCGAGGCTGGCGCCATCTGGCTCGATCCTAAAAAAACCAGCGTCTATAAATTTTACCAGTTTTGGATCAACACCGCTGACGCTGATGTGGTTCGTTATTTGAAATTTTTCACGTTCCAGCGTTCCAAGGAAGACATCGCTGCGCTCGCGGAGAAACATCAAAAAAGTCCCGAGGCACGGGAAGCTCATCGCGCGCTTGCCGCCGAGATGACTTATTTGATCCACGGCGAGGACGCGTTGCACCGGGCGCGGATCGCCAGCGCAGTCTTGTTCGGCGAAGGCGGCGACATCCTTGACTCAAGGATCAATTTCTTCGAGGACATTGACGGCGAGGTGCCGACGAAGGAGATTGAAAAATCAAAACTGGACGGCGCTGGTTTGGCGCTAATCGAACTGCTCGTCCATGCCGGTTTAAGCCCGTCCAAAGGGCAGGCGCGGAAAGACATTGAAGGCGGGGGCGTCAACGTGAACAACGTCCGCGAGACGGACTGGCACCACGTGGTCACCACCAAGGACTTGATTCACGGCCACGTCCTGCTGCGCAAGGGCAAAAAAAATTATGTCTCCGTGACGGCAAGATAAATAAAAGGAAGAACAGCCTAATCGTGAAGACGAAACGATGGTTGTGTTATTTTGGTATCGCCTGAAATTCAATATCTGATGCCTCAATAATCCAGCGCGCACCGTTGTAAGAACCGCTCCATTCAATCTCGTGAATAATATGGCCGCTTCGTGATACTGTAAATTCATCATAACGCCAATATCTCAAACCGTTCTTACTCGATGGACTCCGTAGCGCGAAGCGAAAAACGCGCGGATAAAATAACTCAATAATTGTGTTCGGATATTTCAACAGCCGAATACGAATCGTCGTAATTTTCTGCTCTTCATTGCCCCGAACTTCCGTGATTGTGAGATTTTCTAGCGGACAGTCATGTGGGCAACGACGATCTTTCGGTAGCTGCCACCAAATTGCGGTGGCGAGAGCAAAAGCACCTATCGGAAATCTGTGCTTATTTTGACGCAAATAATCTTGATACCGTCGGTATGAACCAGCGATATCCGCGTCACGTTCTTTGGCGAGATAAAAGGCCATCAAATAATTGCCGTAAAATTTGAATTTTACTCGGCCAGTCTAAAACTTCGCAAAAATCTGATTCGCCTCTTCCAAAGTTTCCTTCGAGCCGATGTCGAACCACAGGCCGGGCACGCGCCAAGTATAGACCGGCGTGCGCGGGTAAAGCCATTGCACGAGGCGTCCGGGCTGGTCGGGATTGTTGCCCTCGGCGATATACTGCTTGATGAGCGCGATGGTGGACTTGGGATAATAATACAGCGCGATGCCGGTGAGCGTGCTGGTCGGA
>DATAUQ010000133.1:0-11945 GCA_036268155.1 Verrucomicrobiia bacterium
CGCGGCAGCGGTTCGCCCGGATACCATTTGCCCTGGCCGTAATGCAGCAGCGAACCGGGTGCGAATTTTCCGCGCAGCCGCTTGATGAGTTCGCCGGACAAAATTCTTTTTTTGTGCGAAACGGCGGTGAAATTCCATTCTGCGCCGTCGGGATCGTCCGTGGAAACGAACGTCGGCTCGCCGCCCATCGTCAGGCGCACGTCGCCTTTTTTCAGATCAACGTCAATCGCGTGGCCGAGCGATTCGATTTTTTCCCACTGTTCTTCCGAATAAGGTTTTGTCACGCGCGGCGATTCGAAAATGCGCGTCACGGTCATTTCAAAACTGAACTCGGTTTCGCACTCGTCCACGCTGCCGGAAATCGGCGCAGCGCTGGCGGGATCAGGCGTGCAGGCAAGCGGAATGTGACCTTCCCCCGCGAACAAACCGGAAGTCGGATCAAGCCCGATCCAGCCGCCGCCGGGCAGGTAAACTTCCGTCCACGCGTGCAAATCCGTGAAATCTTTTTCCGCACCGCTCGGCCCGTCGAGCGCCTTCACGTCAGGCTTGAGCTGGATTAAATAACCGCTGACAAAACGCGCGGCGAGTCCGCAATGCCGCAACAACTGGCACAACAGCCACGCCGAATCGCGGCACGAGCCGCTGCCTTTTTCCAAAGTCTCCTCCGGCGTCTGCACGCCGGGTTCGAGGCGGACGAGATATTTGATGTCCTTCCACAAACGCTGGTTGATCGCGACGAGAAAATCATTCGTGCGCGGTTTTTCCGATTCAGGAATTTCCAACCGCTCCTTTTTCGTGCGCCGTTTGGTTTCGGCCAGCAAATCGCGCCGCAACGCCGTCAAATATTTCATGAAGTGCGGCGTGAGCCAGCACTTGCGCTGGAAGGGCGCGAGTTCGTGGTCGAGTGACGGATCGTAGGCGAACGGGAATTTTTCCGCCTGCGGTTCGAGAAAAAAGTCGAACGGATTGAAGACGGCCATCTCCGCGACCAAATCCACTTCGACGCAAAATTCTTTGGTCGGTTGTTCAAAGACGAGCCGCGCGGCGTAATTGGATTGCGGGTCTTGAATCCAATTGATGAAATGTTTTTTGGGAACGACTTTGAGCGAGTAGCTCAACATCCGCGTGCGCGAATGTGGCGCGGGACGCAAGCGAATGGTTTGCGGCCCAAGATTGACCAGGCGGTCATACTTGTAATGCGTCTTGTGATGGAGTGCGACGTGTATGGACATTTTTTCTTTAATCAGTCATCTAAAACAACCAGCCTGCCAGACTAAATCCGGCTTCAGCTTGCACCTTGTTTAAGCAGCGCGCTGTCAGCGTTACAAATAATTCTCAATCGGCTCCGCGCCGAGCGTGCCAGACAATTTTTTGAGGTAATCCGGCGACTCGACTTCTTCCAAAATTTTCCGTGCGTGCGCGAGGCGGTCGCCGATGCCGAGGCTGGCGGCGATGTCTTCGTGGCTGGGTTTGCGCAAAAAACTGTTGAGATATTCGACGTGGCGTTTCCACAATTTGCGGTCAACTTTCTGCTTCGCCGCGAGCCGCGCGGCATACCAGTCGCTCGCCATGAGATATTCGCGCGTGAACAATTTCCGAAATTCAGGATGGTCGAGGCCTTTGCCCTCCCATTCGTCGTTGAGCATGATGTGGAGCAACGCCTTCAACGGCGGACACGCCTGCGCGATGCTGCCGTCGTCGAAATACATTTTGGCGACGCGTTTTTGCGTGGCGACGATGTTGTCCATGCCGTCCGCGAAAATATCCTTGTCCTGCAATTCCGGCCGCAGCATCGCGTCAGTGAAAACGGCGTGCGGATGATTGAACACGCGACCAAAGAACGCGTGGATGAATCGCGCGTTGATGCGATAGCCAAGGCGGCTCGCGAGAATTTTTTTTCCGTTGTGTTCAAAATCCTCGAGCTTGTCGAGGTAGTGGTTGGCGATGAGAAATTTCGGGTCGCGTTCCTCGGGAATCATCCGGCAGAAAACTTCCGGCACGATGAGGCTCACGTCGTGATCCATGCGCGCCTTCGGCCCGACGCAACCGGCGGCGGTGACGAAGCCGTGATAATCCGTCAGCACCCACGAGACGAGCGCATTGTTCAAATCAATGATCGGCGGCAGCGCGTTGAACGGGCCTTTCGTAAGCGCGCCTTCGGAACCGGCGCCGGTCGTCGAGGGCGATTTCCCGGTCATGCTGCAAATAAATTCCATGAACAATTCCGGCAGCTCGAAAAAATGAATTGGATTGTAGCACGCGAGCGCGCGGATGCCGGCTTCAGGTGGATTGTTGCGGCGACCGGGCAGAACGGCGTTCACCGGCGTCGGCATAAAACTTCCGAGCGGCACGCGACGGCGCAGGCGCGCGCCGGTTTCCGCGAGATAACTTTCGAGCGGATTCACGAGGTCGGGACGCTTTTGCAGATAGCGCGGATTTTTGCTGGGCTTGCCGTCCACGAGGCGCGGATTGGCGGACGACACAAAAAAATCCGGCTTGCCGGTCGCGGCGACTTCGCGGATGAGCGTGCGCATCGGCTTGGTGAATTCATGAAACTGAATCGCACTCTCGATGAATTCTCCCGCCATTTTCGCGGGCAGCGGTTCGTAGTTGGAAAAGAAATTGTCGAGCCGCGCGAAATCGGATTCCGTCTGCTTGTCGTAACCGCGATGGATCGCGTCGTCGGGCCGTTGGAACAAACGCTGCTCGCAATTCTTCACGAACTTGAGCGTCGGCACTTTGTCCATGTCGGACAGGTTTTCCACGCGCTCGCGCGGCACGAGCACGGACGCAGTGATGTCATCTTCTTCCTGCACTTTCGCGCCGGGATGAAAATCTTTGCGCAGACCGAACGTGCGCCACAAGCCGTCGGGTTCAAAACCCACGCGCAGGCGCGTCGTGACGAGCGTTTTGTTGTCGCATTTTAATTCGTTGCCGGAGATGCCATTGATGATGTCCACGGTGAAATGTTCGCGCCAATTTTCGCCCCAAGCCGGCTTGTAATAACGCTTCACGACGAAGACGAGTTCCTTGATGTATTGCGGGATGGTCTCGACCCACGCGTTGTAAGCGGGATTGAATTCGCGCGTGTCCGGCGTGAGCAATTTGATGACCGAGCCGAGCGAACGTTCCGCCGCCAAAACCGTGCGCGAATCTTTTTTCGTTTTATCGAGAAAACGATTCGAGTAATCGCGGTGAATCAATTTCTCGACGATCTCAAAATCCGATTTCAGATTCGCGACGAAAACCGGCCCGGTCAAAATCGCGTCGGTGATCGGTTTGGAAATCTCCGATTTGCCGCCGCCCGAAACCGTGCAGGGTTTGTGGCACATCAAGCCTTCCGCCGCCACGCCGACGAGCCGCCACGAGCGGTTCACGCCCGGCGGTTTTTCCATGCGGACTTTGTAGCCGGACGGACGGACGTAGGTTTTGTCCGGCTGCAATTTGATCGAGCTCTCGCCGCCGCCGTGCGGCCACGAAACCAGTTGCGTCAGCAGATCAAAATGCGCGTCATGCGGAGTATAAATTATTTCGGGAAATTTTTTATCCACGCCGTAACCCTCCGGCTTCACGTCCATCATTTCGCCGTATAGCTCCACGACTTCCGTGAAACTGTGACCGAGACGCCGGACATGAGTGTCGCCGCTGAATTCTTCGCCGAGATCATAGCTCGGAAAAACGAGCGCGCCGCCCGCGTGTTCCTCTTCGCAATTACCGAAAAGGTTCGCCGCAAAACTGATCTGCGTCTTGACCTCTTTTTTGCAATAGCCGAAATAATTGTCGGCGATGAGCGTGACGATGACGCCGGATTCGTCGCGGCAGGTCAATTTGAACGCGCCGCCGTTGTTGTAAATTTCGTTTTCAGTTTTCCAGCACATCCCGTCGCGGCGCTGGCGTTCAGTGGCCTGGTCGAAGTGCGGCAGGCCGACGGATTTTTTCGTGGCCTTGACCAGATGCGGCGCGAGAATGACGCAGCCGGTGTGGCCGGTCCAATGCTCGGCGTCGAGCGCGGAATCATTTTCCGGCAACAGCGGATCGCCGCCGTTGCCAAAAATGCTTTCGACGAAATCCAGGTTGCTCACGAGATTTCCCGGAACAAAAAAACGGACTTCCATCGTTTTCTCCGGCGTGAACCCGGGAACTTCAGGGCAAACCAACGGACGCAACAAAAGTGAAACGAGACATTCCGCCGGTTTCGGCTGTGTCGCGGTGAATGGCAATGTCATCAATTCGCGCGGCGGATTGAGCGCGAGCGCGAGCATTTTGGCGAAGGTGATTTTCGGCACGCCGAGCTTGTCGTCGGGAATCGGTAGGCCGCCTTCGGTGACGTGGAATATTCCCTGCGTCGTGCGCCGGTCGCTGCGCGGATTGTGCAGCACGCCCTGCTTGACGCGATACGAACTGATGATGTCCGAATGAAATTCATCGCGGTCGAGCGGCAGCGACAAAATGCGCGCGAGGCCGGGCCGGTCGAGGACGAACGTGCGCGTCGGCAGTTTCGTCACCGGGACGTTTTGCAGATAGTCGTAAAGAAACGTCTGGATGCGCTGGTCAACGGGGCAAAGATAATGGCCGAGCAGCCGGTCCTTTTCGCGCGACTGGCCGGCGATGGCCGAAACGATTTCCGTGAATTCCGCGTCGCCCGCGATCGGCACGGGCGGGCTGCCGATCAATGCGAGCTTGACGTTGATGTGCGCGATGAGTTGTGCCGGCAATTTGTCGTTCATCTTAAAACTTTTCCCCAGTGTTTGAATTTGCAGCCGCGACTGAATCCTTTGCCTTTACGATGCCTTGCGCGCGGCGTTTGGTAAACAATTTTCGCGCGCAATGGTAACATTTAACCGGCTTGTTGCGTCTCAAAATAAAGTTCATGGGAAATTTTCTTGAAAAATGACCGGCCATCGGGGAAAATCACGGCGCGCGAGGTGCGCTTGAATTAGTTGTGGCAAAACTCAACGGGCAACTTTCCAATCCGGTTTTTGTCGTGGGCGTTTTCCGCTCCGGCACCTCGCTGCTCTACTCGCTGCTCAACCAGCATCCGCAGATCGCGTTGATGTATGAGTGCGACGTGTGGGATTTTCCCGGCGTGGCCGGGCGGCAACGTTTTTCCGGCGACTGGCTGGAGCGGCAGGAATTTTACAACCAGGCGCTCTCACGCCACCGGCTCATTTTCGGCGGCAAAATGCGCGGCCTGGAAAACATCCGCACGCCCGAGGATATTTACCGCTGCCACGGCGATTCCAAGGACGCGTTGCTTTGGGGCGAAAAATCTCCGGTCTACACCGCGCGTCTGGCGCAACTGGCGCGGCAATATCCGCGCGGCTCGTTCATCCTTCTCTGGCGCGATCCGGTGGAAATTTATCGCAGCATCCTGGCCGCCGGCAAAAAAACCCGGTTCTTCCGCCGGCCCGGAATGTTGCCCCTGCTGATTTATCACAAGGAAAAAATGATCCGCGAGGCGCGGCAATTGGAAGGGGCCGGCGCGCGGATTCATCATGTCAATTATGACGATGTGGTGGATCGAACGGAAGCCACCTGCCGCACGCTGTGTGATTTTCTCGGCGTCGCTTTTAATGAAGAAATGCTGAAACTGGATCATGCCGATTTCTCGGCCATTTATCGGGAACCGCAGCATGAATTTCTCCGGCGCGGCGTCATTGCGCGGCAGAATTATCCCGATCAAATGGTCGCGCCCGCCATGGCCGCCAGGTTGCGGCGTTTCCGCAAGCGCTGGGAACGCTTGAGCGGTCGGCGTCTCGGCACAGCCGCTCAAACTGCCGACATTGCGCGCGAACCTTTTGTGGGCGAGCGGCTTTATCATCGCGTTGCCGGCGGTTTTTTCTTCGCCACGGAAAATATAAAACGGCTCGTGTTTGAATTTCTTCCGCTGACCTGGCTGCGGACTTATCGTCTTTTCAAATCGTGGCTGTTCTCCCGCAACGAACTGGCCAGACGCGTTCCTTTCAAAGAACAGACCCGCCAGCACGGCATCACGCTGTTTGTGAGTTTCCTGTTGTGGGCCGCCATCGTGGGGATTGATAATTTGACCGGCCCGGAAATAAGCCTCGGCCCGCTTTATTTGGTTCCTTGCGCGACGCTGGCGCTGGTGGTCGGCCGCAGTTGGGCGTCCGTCGCCGCCATGCTCAACGCCATCGCCATCACATTTCTGCGCTTCAACGAAAATCGTGCGGCAGGTCATTTCAATTTTTTTCATATGGACGCCGTCCTGGCCTGGAATTTCTGCATGCGCTTCGTCTTCTTTGAAGTTTTTGTCCTGCTGCTGGACCGCATCCGCATCGAATTCACCACGCGCAACGCCGCCGCGAACACGCCCCTGTCCGACGAGTCTTCATAAGCTGGACCGCCTCCGGCAAAATGTGAACGCCGGCTGATACCGCATTCATCGCCCGGTTAAGTTAATTTTCAGAAATTGCAATTGCAGTCAAGCGCGGTCTCGGCCATAAGATTTCATGCTTGCGAGGATTTGTTCCGCCGCCGTCAACGGCATCGAGGCGTATCCCGTCGAAGTCGAGGTCAACGTCGGCTACGGCGACACGCTCGTCGTCATCGTCGGCCTGCCCGACGCCGCCGTGAAGGAATCGCGCGACCGCGTCTCGACCGCGCTCACGAATTCCGGCTACAAATTCCCGATGGGCCGCACGACCATCAACCTTGCGCCGGCCGACGTGAAGAAAGAAGGGCCGAGCTTTGATCTGCCGATCGCGATTGGAATGCTCGCCGCGAGCGAACAGATTGAAACAGACCAACTCGACCATTTTGTCATCACGGGCGAACTGGCATTGACCGGCGCAGTTCGTCCGGGCAAGGGAATTTTGCCGATCGCGCTTCGCGCGAAAGCGGACGGCAAAACCGGAATGCTCGTGCCGGTGGAAAATGCGCCGGAAGCGGCGGTCGTTTCGGGATTACAAGTAATCCCCGTCCAAAATTTGCGCGAGGCCGCGCAATTTCTCGAGGGCGAAATCAAAATCGCGCCGGTCAAGGTGGACATCGCAAAACTTTTTGAACACGAGAATCAAGACGACCACGACTTCGCCGAAGTCAAAGGCCAGGAATCCGTGAAGCGCGCATTGGAAATCGCGGCGGCGGGCGGCCATAATGTTCTGCTCATCGGCCCGCCCGGCACGGGCAAATCCATGCTCGCGAAAAGGCTTGCGACCATTTTGCCGCCGCTCACTTTGGACGAAGCGCTGGAGACGACGAAAATTCACAGCATCGTCGGCTTGTTGAAATCCGGTCAGGCGCTCGTGACGCAGCGGCCGTTCCGCGCGCCGCACCACACGGCGAGCGACGCGGGCTTGCTCGGCGGAAACATCAATCCGACGCCGGGAGAAATTTCGCTCGCGCATCACGGAGTTTTGTTTCTGGACGAACTGCCGGAGTTCAAGCGCAGTGTTTTGGAGACGATGCGCCAGCCGCTTGAAGAAGGCATCGTGACCATTTCACGAGCGGCGGGCACGATGACGTTTCCATCGCAGTTTATGTTGGTGGCCGCGATGAATCCGACTCCAGACGGAAAAATGCCGGGCGAGTCCAAAAGTTCACCGCGCGAAATCCAGAATTATCTCGGCCGCATTTCCGGCCCGCTGCTTGATCGCATAGATTTGCACGTCGAAGTTCCTCAAGTAAAATTTCGCGAAATTTCCGGCGACAAAACCGGCGAGACTTCGGCGGAAATCCGGGAGCGTGTTATCACCGCGCGCCAGCGGCAGCAGAAACGTTTCGCCCACAAACCCAAGATCACCTGCAACGCGCGCATCGGGCCGAAGGAACTGAAAGAGTTTTGCGCGCTGGACGATGCGACGAAGGAAATGTTGAAGATGGCGATGACGGAATTGAATTTCAGCGCGCGCGCCTACGACCGCATTTTGAAAGTGGCGCGGACAATCGCCGATTTGGCGGATTCGGAAAACATTTTAAGCGAACACATTTCCGAGGCGATCCAATACCGCTCGCTCGACCGCCAGTTGTGGACGTGAACGTGGATAACTTGAAGTGGTGACTTGTTGACAGCCGTTTGGAAAAAGATATTTTTTAAACGGATAGACGGACCGTGAAAACTGTTCCAACATTTTCTTCGCTGGCGACCTCAATCGTCCCGCCGTGCGCCTCGACAACCGCCTTGGAAATGGCGAGGCCGAGGCCGTTGCCGCCGGTGGAACGCGATTTGTCCGCGCGATAAAACCGCTCAAACACGCGCGGCAAATCTTCCGCCGCAATCCCCTGCCCTTTGTCGCTCACCGTGAGGACGGCCATGCCGTTTTGCGATCCCAATTTCACGCGCACTTCGCCGCCGGGCAGGTTGTATAGGATCGCGTTGGTCAAAAGGTTCGTGATGACTTGCGCCAGACGCTCGGAATCGCCGGTGACTTCAACGGGTTCAAGCACGGTGGAAATTTTCACGCCACGTTCTTCGGCAATCGGTTTCACCAATTCGACGCAATCGGAAATAGTTTTTGAAAAATCAAAGCGCAGGCGTTTCAAAACCTCCTGCCCGGCGTCAAGGCGCGCGAGCGCGAGCAGCGATTCGATCAACCGCCGCATCCGTTGCGCCGCGCGCTGGCAGGCTTCGACGGTTTGTTTGTAATCGGCAGCTTCGCGCTCACGATTCAGCGCGGTTTGCGTTTGCGTCAAAATCACGGAAACGGGCGTGCGGAGTTCATGCGCGGCGTCGGACGTGAACTGCTGCTGCTGCGCGAACGCGGCTTCGAGGCGCGCGAATGTGGAATTCAAAACGGCGGCAAGCTGGCCGAGTTCGCTTTCGGCCTCGGCGACGTTGATGCGCTGCGACAAATCTCCGGCGGAAATTTTTACTGCGGCGGCGCTGATGTTTTCGACGGGGCGCAGCGCGCATGAAACAAACCACCAGCCGCCAGCGAGTCCGAAAAACAAAATGATGCCGCCAAAGCCTGCGAGTTTCAAAGCAGTGTGGTCAAGTTCTTTCAATTCAGGCGCGATGGAGCAACCAACCCATATCGTTTCACCTGATGGCAAATCGTCGGCGGTTTCCCGATAATTTTCATAATTTACGATTTTCGGCGGCTTGGAGAAATCAGGCAATTGCGGTGCGATTGTATTGACTGAATTTAATGAGCCATTTGAATGAATAATGCGAACAGGCGGAATAGGCGGCACGTTCGGCGAGCGCGCAAGCTCCATGCCATCGCGGGACTCAACCGTGAAATAAAAACTATTCGGGTCGTTGGTATCAAAAAAATGTGCGTCTTCGGGCGGCAAATGAAATTCACGAGGCGGGCGCGGATTTTGTCCCGGCGGGCCGTCATCAGGCAATTGGTCTGGTGGCAGATGATTAAAAGGCGGTTCGCCCGCATTCGGCCCGCGCGGCGGCGGACGACGAAGCGCATTTGCCAAAATTCCAATCCGCCGATGCAGTTCGTTGTCAATGCGACCGAGCAACCGTCCGCGCTCAAGCTGATACGCCGTGAAACCGAAGCCCGCCAGCACGACCACAAGAATCAGGCCATACCAGATTTGCAGCCGCCATTTGATGGAGTTGAAAATTTTCATTCGATGCAATAGCCGTGGCCGCGCCGCGTGGCGATGAATTCCGCGCCGAGTTTTTTGCGGACATTGGAGACATGGACATCGAGCAGGTTTGAAAGCGAACTTTCATTCTCGTCGAACAGATGTTCGTAAAGCTGCGTGCGCGTGACAACTTCGCCGTGATGCAGCGCGAGAAATTCCACAAGCGCGTATTCGCGCGCGGTCAATTCAACTGGTTTTTCTTTCAGCGAAACATTTCGCAACGCGGTGTCAATTTTGATCTCGCCGATTTCAATTTGATTCGTCGTCTTGTTCGCGCTGCGGCGGATGATTGCGCGAAGTCGCGCGAACAATTCATCCAAATCAAATGGTTTGACGAGATAATCGTCCGCGCCGGAATCCAAACCTTTAACGCGGTCGCGCGTCTGGTCGCGCGCGGTGAGCATGAGCACGGGCGTTTTTTTTATTTTGCGGAGACTTTTCAAAATTTCCCAGCCGTCCATTTTCGGCAGCATCACGTCGAGGACGATGGCGTCGTAGTCGTAATTTTCGGCCTTGTAAAATCCGTCCTCGCCGTCGGGCGCGGTGTCCACGGCGTAGCCTTCCTCGCGCAACGCCTGCGCGATGCTGCGGAGCAGATCGGGTTCGTCTTCGACAATCAGGATTCTCATTTTCGGGCTGGCGGAGTTTTATCAGGAAAAAACTTTCTGCGCCAGTTCGCGGAAATTGTCGCACAGGCAACCTTAAGCGGAGATGAAGAAAATTTTGCGCGCGCTGTGAAATAATTTCACAGCTTAACGATTGCTTAAGGTTCGTTCGCGTAAAGTGGCGGCATGAAAACAGTTCTCACAACCATCGTCGCCGGAATTTTTCTCACCCTCGTTCTTTCCGCCCGCGCGGACGACCCGCGCACGAATTCCTGGTTCACCACTTACGCCGGCCAATACGCGCGCATTTACACAAATGACGTTTCGCGCACGAACGGAATTTCGCTGACGGCCTGGACGAACGGCACGACGATCCAGACGTTGCCCGCGTATTGCGGTGTGCAGGAAATTTATTCGTCGAGCAACTGGGTTTATATCCGCAGCACCGGGCTAGGCAGTTTTGTGATGGGGCCGTGGTATTTGAACGCGGCGCACACGCAGGCATTTCCGAACTGGCCGGTGAACCAAAAAACACTTTATCGAATTCCGCGAAACCCAACTGTGCCGACGACAAAAACCGCGAGCGGCGGCGGACCGATCGGTTATTTCGTGGACGGCGCGGCGATGTTCAATAGTTGGGACGCTTACAGTTGGAGCACTGTTTCAAATGTGGACGCGCAAAATATCACCGGCTATTGGAATCGCGACGCGTATGTCAACGAAGGCGCGAGTTTCGATCCGAACAACGCGCATCAGGCCGGCGGGCAATATCATTACCACGCGAACCCGCCCGCGTTGCGCTACCAGCTCGGCGACCACATTGATTTCAATTCCGCGACGAAAATTTACACCGAGTCCATGAACACGCCGACCAAACATTCGCCGATTCTCGCGTGGACAAGCGACGGTTATCCGGTTTATGGGCCTTACGGTTACAGCATCTCCAACGACGCAAGCAGCGGAATTCGCCGGATGATTTCCGGCTACGTTTTGCGCAACGGACAATTCGGCTCGGAAAATTTGCCGAGCGTCGGCCGCATCCATCTGCCGCAATGGGCCGTGCGTCTGTTCAACGTAAGTTCCAACGAGACCGGCGCGCCGTTCACGGGAATCCACACCAACGGCTGCTACATGGAAGACAACGATTATCTCGGCGACCTCGGCATCGCGCCCGGCACGAACACCTACGACCTCGACGAATACAACGGTCGCTGGTGCGTCACGCCGGAATTTCCGCAAGGCACATACGCCTATTTCGTCAGCATCAGCAGCAACGGCACGCCAGTGTTTCCCTACAACATCGGGCGCGGATTTTACGGCAGCCCGACCGGCGGCACGGTCACAGCTATTTCAGAAACGGTCGCGACAAATTTTCTCGGCAATACAGATCTTGCGAGCAAAATAAATTCGCCCGGAGTAAATAATGGAACTGTCACTTTAAGCTGGAGCGCGATTGAAGGCGGCACTTATCAAGTCGAGGCTACGACGAATCTCGCCAATTCATCAGGCTGGACAATTTTATCCAACGACATTTCGCCAAATCAAATCAATTGCGGTTACACAAACGTAACTTCGGCAAGCCAACAATTTTATCGCGTCGGTCGAACTTCCGTCGCCAATTACGACAGCGCGGGCACGACTCTTTTCAACAACGGCGGCTACGGCATCGTGAGCATTTCGCCGACGAGCGGCAATCGCGGCACGACCAACACGCTTACCATCAATCTCGATTCATCGGTCAATCCGCCTCCGGCAATGGCGCCAATAAACAGCGTC
>DATAUQ010000134.1:0-9129 GCA_036268155.1 Verrucomicrobiia bacterium
GGATTATGCACATTACAGACAATCTGGGTAGGGCGCGTCACTCCGTGCGCGCCGCCCCTTGTCAATCCACGCATTCGGCGGGCAAGGGACTGCCCGCCCTACCAGTTTTGTCCCATTGTCTCTCTTGTGCATAATCCCAGAGCAGGCGAGAATTTTGTAACTGTAAGGCGGCGTGGCGCGTCCGTCTTGTTGCCAGTCTCAAGTTCTGATTAAAATTGATTAAATCTGAATCCGCATGAAAACGTTGGTTGCCATCATTTTAGCCCTCGGCGTCGGCTTTGCCGCTGCCTACGTCATCGTTTCCAAGCAAAAGGACGCGCAATTGGAAAAATTGAGAGCGCAGCCGCCACCCGTTGTCACCGCCGCGCCTACCGCCGCGCCGGTGGAAAAAGTCATTATGGCCGCCGCACCGGCTGCACCCGCCGAAGAATCGGCGCAGGATATTCTTGATGATTTGCTGAACATAAAGCTCGGCACCGGTAGTGCGCGCAACACGGGTTTGCGCATGGTGGTTTTCAAACTGGAGACGCTTACGCAACGCGGCACGCTGGCCGTGCCTGCCATCCGCTCGTTCATCGGTCGAAACGTGGATGTGGATTACAACCAGCAGGACAATTCAAACAACAATACCAACCAAGCCGACGCCGGTGTTGTTGCGAACAATGACCAAAACAACACCAACAGCAATAATGGCAACGGTGGCAATGGCGGCAACAATCGCAGAAACAGAAACAGAAACGGAAACAACGGCGGTGGATTCGGAGGTTTCGGCGGCGGTGGCGGATTCGCGGGTGGATTTGGCGGTGGCCGTGGCGGTGCGCGCCGCGCCCGCAACTTGCAAACATTGCAGGCCGATTGGGTGGTGCCGCCATCGCTGCGCCTGGGACTGGTCGGCACATTAAAGGAAATTGGCGGCGCGGAATCGGAACAGGCGCTGGCTGAAATGTTGAGCAGCACCGGGCGTGGCGTCGAGGTCGCCTACCTCGCGGTCATACTCGAAGAAATCGCGCCCGGCAAATATCGCGATGCCGCCATCGCCGCCGCCAAGGAATTGCTGATGAATCCGCCCGCCGTTGACAGTCCCGACAGCCTCGACCAATTATCCAAATCCTACCTTTACGGCGTGCTGGAATTTTACAAGGACGCTTCATTCGCCGTCAACGCGCAGCAGATGCTCGTCGGCGCGGATGGGCGTCTTGATCAGGACGCGCTGGATTATCTTTCGACCGTGTTGAAGGATCAGTCCGTGTCTGCGCTTTATTCGGCTTACGAAAATCAAAACCTGACCAATCAATTTGATAAAATGGCGCTGGGCCGGGAAATTTTGAATTACGTCGGCCAGAATCCGCAGGCCAACCAGATGTTCACGGAAACTTTGAACAATCCCGACCTCGATTCACGGCTGAAACTTTTCAGCATCGTCCAAGTGGCCGGCGGTTTCGGACAGGGCGGCGACACTTCGACCGATCCGCAAGTAGTCGGCTCCAAAATCACATTTTTGCAATCACTTGAATCCCAATACGCCAACGATCCGCAGATTTCGGGGGCTTTGACTGCGACCGTTACCGCCATGCAAAACGGCACTACGCCGGATATGCGAACACTTTTTGGCAACAACGGAGGACAGGGCGGCGGCGGTAATCGCCGTCAAAGACAAAATCAAAATAATAACGGCGGCGGTGATTGAGTTTTAAGTCGCCGGAATAAATCGCTGGAGCCACAGCGTCGCGCCGAATAAAATCAAGAACACCGCGCTCAACCAGTGCGGACATTGTGGCGCGAGGGCCAGCCAGTCCACAAAGACAATTCCTGCGAGCAGTCCGGACACAATCCGTCCCACGTTGATTTCGCCCGCCTGAAAAATTGTCCGCACGCAGCGCCCCGTCCACAAAAACAGGATCAGCGAGAGGAACATCGTCGGTTTGCGCGCGTCGCCCGCGTTCATCAGCACCGCCAGAAAAATCGGCGCGGCCAGAAAAATCAGCGGCCAGTGCGGGATTGTCCCCCGAAAACTTTCGCGCCTGGCGACGCAGCTCAGGCCGACGATGTAAAATGCCAGCGCAACTCCGCACCAGATTGACGCGCCGTTCAAACCATTTGCCGCAGATGTTCCAGCGATGGCATAAACCCAGAACCGGCACAAACCCATCAGCCAGGGCGACGCGGTGATAAATTTGTGAACCACATTGTAAATCAGGATGCAAATGGCAAGAACAATGGCGAGCGCGCCCGCGATTTTCCCCAAAAATAGCAGGCATAAAATCCCCAATGCCAGCCACATCCAGCCAAACCGCCAGACAGCTTCCAATGAAATTTTTCCGGACGGAATGGGCCGCGATGCCCGCCGTTGCTGGTCGAAATCCGCATCGAACGCGTCATTCAAAAACATTCCGCCGGTGTAAAGGGCGCTGATGCCGAGCAGTAAAAACGGCAGTTTCCAGAAATTTCCGCCGCCCGAAAGCCACCAGCCAGCGAGGCAATTCGACCAAACTGTTGGAAGATTGGAGACACGTCCAAGGATTAACAATGTTCGCAAGCGCGGTGACATTTATGATTGATGATTTCTTCGCGATGCGAAGGCAGCAATCGTAAATCGTAAATCGTAAATCGTAAATCGTAAATCGTAAATCGTAAATCGTAAATCGTAAATCGTAAATCGTAAATCGTAAATCGTAAATCGTAAATCGTAAATCGTAAATCATAAATCATAAATCATAAATGTATTTTTGATTCATTGCCGCGAAAGAAATCAGAAATGGAAAGAACAATTTATGTCTGGCGCACGCAAAAAAATGGAATTTGCAAACACCGCACTTCGGGTAGATTGATTTCAATCCCCCAGACAAGTCCCGACGTGCCGGGCGGTTTCAATCCACGAATGGTCGGGCGGCACGACGCGACGTTTGCCGGCGACTTTTTCCAGCGGCACCGGCTCCGTCCGATCGCCGCGCGCGGCCACCATCACGCCAAAAATCTCTTCGTTGATCAAATCCGCGCACGCGCCGCCCAGCCGCGTGGCGAGCAGCCGGTCCATCGGCGAGGGCGTGCCGCCGCGCTGGACGTAGCCGAGGATAGTCACGCGCGATTCAAGGTGCGTGAGTTCCTCAAGCTGGCGCGCAAGGCGAAGAGTATTTCCAGTGTGCCGGGCTTCGAGCGCGGCGAGTTCAATCTTGGCCACTTTTTTATCGTGGATGGTTTTGGCGCGCTCGCGTTTGGCCTCGGCGCCGGCAAAGGCGCGCGCATCGTCCACGCTCATTGCGCCTTCGGCCACGGCGACGATGCTGAAATTGGCCGAATGCCGGCTGCGCAGGCGGATGGCGTTGGCGATTTTTTCCACGTTGTAAGGAATTTCGGGAATCAAAATCACGTCCGCACCGCCCGCGATGCCCGCGCCGAGCGTCAGCCAGCCCGCGCGATGTCCCATGATTTCCGCGATGATGATGCGATGATGGCTGTGCGCCGTGCTGTGCAGCCGGTCAATCGCCTCGGTCGCGATGTCGAGCGCGGTGGCGAAACCGAAAGTGGCATCCGTCATGGACACGTCGTTGTCAATCGTTTTGGGCAGCGTGATGACATTGAGTCCGGCCTGGTGAAGTCGCATCGCGCTTTTTTGCGTGCCGCCGCCGCCGAGGCAGACGAGACATTCAAGTTCGTATTTGTGATAATTTTTGACGATGACATCGGTCATATCGCGCGCGCGACCGTCAATCAACATCCGGTGCGGCTTGTCGCGGCTCGTGCCGAGAATCGTGCCGCCGACGGTGAGGATTCCGGCGAGCGCGGCCTTGTCGAGCTTCAGTTTGCGGTCTTCCACGAGGCCGCGAAAGCCGTCGCGGAAGCCGATGATCTCCATGTGGTAGCCGAGCGCAGTCTTGCCGACGCCGCGAATGGCGGCGTTAAGGCCGGGACTGTCGCCGCCCGCCGTTAAAATCCCGATGCGTTTGATTTTGGATTTGGCCATAACTTTGTCTATTTGAATTCGTAAAAATAAATTGTCGAGAACAAGTTTGTTAAATCTCAATTATTTTCTGCGCGACAATCGGATCAACCCAATCAAACAGCCGAGCCACGCAGCAATTGAAATCGCCGCGCCGATTTGAAATGCGCGATCTTTGTAAACGAAATGAATTTTGTGGTTGCCTGTGGGAACTTGCACGGCTTGAAACGCGACGTTTGCGCGGAGCAATGGCGTTGGCTGGCCGTCCACGGTCGCGCGCCAATTGTGATAATAAGTCTGCGCGACGACGACGAGCGATGATTTGGCAGTTTCAACTTCTACGTCCACGGTTTGCGTGCCAAATTTTGAATTGATAATTTTTGCATTGGTTTGATTTGAAACGGTGACGAATGTTTTTTCTTCGGGTGGCAGAAAGACAATTTTGCTTCCGTCAAAATCATTTTGCGTCAATGCGTGCAACGCTTTTTCATCATTGAGGAAAACCGGTTTTTGTCCGGCGGTCACGAGCGGCAGAAAGTTTGTGCGCGCCTGCCATTTGAACATTTCGCCCGGCGCGGTGATCTGCGAGACTCCCATGAAATCTTCCAGTCGCGGAAAGCTGGCGTCGGTCGTGCGGTAAAAATAGGAGAGCACGTCGTCGCTCTCGCGCGGCGTGAGCGAGAAGAAACCGTCCACTTTCGGCACGGCGTCGAGCAGGTTGACGTCGGCGCAATAACCGGCGCGCTTCGATAAATAATTATTTTTCGGATCGCGCGACGCGAATTTGATGAATCCTATCGCGGCTGCGGGCGAGACCATCGCGCGCGAGCCGCCGAGTTCGGGTTGCGGATTCATTTTCAAATCAGCGCGCGCGAGATTTAATTCATAAACGCCCGGCGTCACCGTTGGATTTTGTGGCGGCTCATGCGTGAACACATCCAGCCACGCCGCCAAAATCAAAAACAGCGGCGCAAGTTTTGCAGCGGACGAAGTTTTTTTGCGGAACAAAAGCGACAGGACGCCGCCGGTTAAAATCAAAAACGCCGCGCGGGAGAATCCATTCGCCAAAGTTGCGCGGACGTCATCGGTTGGGAACGGAAATTCCCGCGCCCAAAATAAAATCGCGGCAAGCAACCCAAATAAAACCACTCCGATAATCGCGCCGGGCTTTTTCAGCCTTTGCAGATTTGCCAGCGCGAACGCGGCGAGCAATGGCGCGGCAAAGACGGCGAGCGAAATATATTTGATCGGGTAGGTGATGAGGCTCAATTGCGGAATGATTTTTCGGATGATTGGAAGGACTGGCGTATTTTCGCCGAGCGCGAAAATCAAAGACGCGACCGCAAATATGCCGAGCAGCCAGACGCGGGGGGCGCGCGTTTTCCACAATGCCAGCAGCGCGAGCCAGAGCGTGCCGATGCCGAGATAATAGGAAGATGTCCACGACTGGCCGTATTGGAAAAAAACGCCCGCGTTCCATGTGCCGCCGAACGCCATCGGCACAAGAAAGTTTGCCAGCCCAAAGACCGGCATTGACCAGCGCAAGTCCGCATAGCCGGATTCACGCTGTGAATGTGAAACAAGATCAAGAAATGGAAACAGTTGCGCGGCGGAAAGCAAAATGACAAGGATGACGACGAGCGGAAATCGCCGGAACATTTTTCCGCGCGAAGATTCGGCGGCCACGAATTGTTGAACGAACAGCCCTGCCAAAAAAATCCAGGTGAGAAAAATGATCTCCGGGCCTCCCGCGAGCATTTGTAACGCGCCGACAATTGACGCCAGAAAAATTTTCTTTCCGCCTTCGCGCCATGCGAGTTCGACGGCCAGCACAACCCACGGCATCCACGCAAACGTCGCGATATGGCTCGGCCACATGATTAAGTTCAGGGTGAAGCCGTTGAATGAAAAAACGGTTCCCGCAAATGCGGCGGCAAAATTGTTTCCCGTCCAGCGACGCGCGAGGAAATACATCCCAAATCCGGCGAACCACAAATGCAGCAGGCAGAAAAAACTCAACGACCATTCCAACGGCAGCGTCAGATAAATCAGCGACGGTGGATAAAGCGGCATGGTGTTCCATTGCGCGAGGAACGGAATTCCGCAATTGTTGTAAGGGTTCCAGAAAGGCAGTTCGCCGCGCCAGAAACAGTCGCGCTGAAAATGCGCGAGCGGATATGCAAAAAATCCGAAATCGCGCGCGACGAAAGTTTCCAATCCGAGGATGACCTGGGGAAACGCGGCAAAAATCAATGCCGCCAGTAAAATGCCGAAACGCAATGGCGTGAAAAAATTAAACGGGCGGTTTTCGATTGCTTCGCTCATGAATGGCGGCGCAAGTATTCAAGGATGCGTTCCAGAAAGCCACGAGAAAAATTCACGGTATCTTGCGACAAAACGATAAATCAATTCCACCAGATTGGCGAACGCGCGCGAATTTTTATACCAGCGCAAAGGCCGTTGCCGCTTTGGATTTTTTGCCAGTGAAAGAAAAACTGCGTGCGCGCCGGAAAAAACATTTCCGTCCGGCTCGACGAGTTGGACGGATTTCTGAAATTCTTCAGACGGGATTTCTGGAAATCGTTTTGCAATTTGCGAATCCTGCGACGGCAGATAGTCCACGGCGTCGCCGGTCATTTTTCGCCAGCGCGCGATCCAGCGTTTGCAAAAATTACAGTTGCCGTCGTAAACCATGAGCGGCTTCAGCGGCGGCGCGGAGACTTTCAGCATGGAAAAAGAATAGCATTATTTTGAAATTTCTTTTTCAAAATAAATTGCGTAACTTTTTGTGATGAACAATTTCCGAACTGAATCCGATTCGATGGGGCAAATGCAAATTCCGGCGGACGCGTATTACGGCGCGCAAACGGCGCGGGCCGTTGAAAATTTTCCAATCAGCAATCTGCGCCTTCCGCAACAATTCATCCGCGCGCTCGGTTTGATAAAAAAGCACGCCGCCGTCGCGAACACCTCGCTGAATTTGTTGCCAAAAAATATTTCTGACGCGATTCAAAAGGCCGCGCAAGAAGTTATTGAGGGAAAATTGGATCCGCAATTCGTCGTGGACATTTTTCAGACCGGCTCCGGCACTTCGACGAACATGAACGTCAACGAAGTCATCGCCAATCGCGCCTGTGAAATTTCCGGCGGCAAGCGCGGCGACAAATCCGTGCATCCGAACGACCACGTCAATCGTGGGCAATCGTCCAACGACGCGATTCCGACGGCGATCCATTTGGCCGCGCTCGACGGCGTCATTCACCATTTAATTCCCGCGCTGGAAGAATTGCATTCCGCGCTCGATAAAAAGGCGAAGGAATTTGATTCCGTTTTGAAAATCGGCCGGACGCATTTGCAGGACGCGACGCCGATTCGTCTCGGTCAGGAATTTTCCGGTTACGCGAGCCAGATTGAGCACGGAATTGCGCGTTTGAAATCGTTGGAAAAGAATCTCGGCGAACTGCCGCTGGGCGGAACGGCGGTCGGAACGGGAATCAACACACATCTGGAATTTTCGCGGCGAACAATTGAAGGCATTGCGAGCGAAACAAAACTGAATTTGCGCGAGGCGGCAAATCATTTTGAAGCGCAGGGCGCGATTGACGCGCTTGTCGAAGCGAGCGGCGCATTGAAAACGGTTGCGGTGAGTTTGATTAAAATTGCGAATGACATTCGCTGGCTGGGATCCGGCCCGCGCTGCGGTTTGGGCGAAATCAAATTGCCCGCGACGCAGCCGGGTTCGTCCATCATGCCCGGCAAAGTAAATCCAGTGATGTGCGAAATGGTGATCCAAGTCGGCGCGCAAGTCATCGGCAACGACGCGGCGGTGACGTTCGCGGGCACGTTCGGAAATTTTGAGTTGAACACGATGCTGCCGGTCGCCGCATATAATTTGCTTCAGGCAATTGATTTGTTGACAACTGCGAGTGAAGTTTTTGGACGCCGGTGCGTTTCCGGTTTGGAAGCCGATGCGCAGAAATGCGAAAGCAACATCGAAAAAAGTCTGGCGATGTGCACGTCGCTCGCGCCGGAAATCGGCTACGACAAGGCGGCGAAAATTGCGAAGGTCGCATATGAATCTGGAAAAACCGTGCGCGAGGTCGCGCTGGAAATTTCCGGTTTGGACAAAAAGAAAATTGATGAATTGCTTGATCCGAAAAGCCAGACCGAGCCGGGAACGGGCGTCGGCATGGCATCGGGCGGCTGAAATGTTTTGCAGATGATTCACAATTCCAAGAAAAGCATGGCGAGGATTTCACAGATTTGCAGGAGTTTCATTTGCTTCTTGCCAAGCGCGCAATTTCTTCGCTCAATTTCCCTGCAATGAAAAATGCATCTGACAAACCCCTCGTCGGCATTTTGATGGGCAGCGATTCGGACTGGCCCACGATGAAATCCGCTGCCGATGCGCTGGCCGAATTCGGCGTCGCCAGCGAAGCCAAAGTGATTTCCGCGCATCGTGATCCGCACGGACTGGAAGAATATGTTTCCAATGCGATCAAGCGCGGCCTGAAAGTCATCATCTGCGGTGCGGGCGGCGCGGCGCATCTGGCCGGTGTCACGGCGGCGTTCACGACGCTGCCGGTCATCGGCGTGCCGATTCTCGGCAAATCCACGGACGGACTCGATTCGCTTTTATCCATGGTGCAAATGCCGCCGGGCGTGCCGGTCGCCACCGTCGCCATCAACGGCGGACGCAACGCGGGCATTCTCGCCGCGCAAATCATCGCGACGGGAGACGCGCGGTTGCAGGAAGAATTGAAAAAATTCAAAGTGCGCCTGATGGAAGAATCGCGCGCGAAAAATAAAACGCTCGCGCAAGACGTTAAATAGTTAAATGGTTGAATTGTTAAATCATTTTCAACGACGCCGATTCAACAATTCAACAAAAAATAAATGGAACAACTCATCGCAGGCGTTCACAAGTTTCAGCGGGACCAGTTCGGCAATTACCGCAAACTGTTCCGCAAACTTTCAGAGGAAGGCCAGAATCCGCACACGCTGTTCATCACCTGCTCGGATTCGCGCGTGCTCGCGGAACTCATCACGCAGAGCAAGCCGGGCGATCTGTTCGTCGTGAAAAATGTCGGCAACATCGTCCCGCCGTCGAGCGCGACGGGCAGCACCAATTCCACCGCCGCCGCGATCGAGTTCGCCGTCGAGACGTTGCGCGTGAGCGACATCGTCATCTG
>DATAUQ010000135.1:0-9827 GCA_036268155.1 Verrucomicrobiia bacterium
CGCGGCGATGGCGATTTCGCAAATTATCCAGAGAAACCAAACTGTTGGTGTTGAATAATGATCGCGGCAGGCTTGCGCCAGATCGCGTCCGGTGGCGATGCCGAGTTTGATGGACAAATGCTGGAGCAAAATCGCCATCAGGTTTGAAATCATGATAACGGACAGCAGCGTGTAACCAAATTGCGCGCCGCCAGCCAGATCCGTCGCCCAATTGCCCGGATCCATGTAGCCGACGGCCACGAGAAAACCGGGGCCGGAAAACGCGAACAGCTTCCGCCAGAACGAGGCTGTCTTTGGAACGAGAACGCTGCGGTGAACTTCTGACAACGAAGCCTGTCCTGCCGGCTTGCGCCAGCCGGCATCATGGGTTGGTTTGGAAGTGTTTTTCGGTTCGCCCATAAATCCTGTTACCTTGATTACAGGCTGAAATTGGAAGCGTCAACTAAAATGTAGCTTATGATACAAAATAAAAACATAGACTAAAAAATCCGCGTGGGATTTACTTTGAAAAATTATGCCGCGTTCCGCCCCAAAAAAATCCGCAGCAGCGCGCAAATCATTTGTGCGTCCTTCGTCGCAGCAGGCCGAGAACCTGCGTCGCTCGCGCCGCGACCGCGCGGTGGAGACCGCGCAGGATTATGTCGAGGCCATTGCCGATCTGTCGGTTTCGCTGGGCGAGGCGCGCGTGGTGGATTTGTCGCGCCGCTTGGGCGTGACCCATGTGACGGTCAACCGCACTTTGGCGCGGCTGCGACACGCCGGCTACGTGAACACCAAACCTTATCGCGCGATTTTTCTCACCGACACCGGACGCAAGCTGGCCGATGAGTGCAAGCGGCGGCACGAAACGGTGGCTGCATTTTTACGCAAGCTCGGGGTTTCGGAAAAAATCGCCGAACTGGACGCCGAAGGCATCGAGCATCATGTCAGCCCGAAAACTTTGGCGGCGTTTGAACGGTGGTTGAAAAAAAACTGATGCGACCGACAGACATCCAGCAAATCGGCGGCGAACTGGCGGTCAAGTGGAATGACGGCAGCGAAAGTTTTATCCCGCTGGAAAAATTGCGCCGCGCCTGCCCGTGTGCGGGCTGCAAGGGCGAGACGGACATCATGGGCAACCTTTATAAAAATCCGGCGCAGTCTTTGACGCCGAAAGCATTTGAACTGGTTCGCCTTGAAAGCGTGGGTGGTTACGCCATCCAACCGGTCTGGCGGGATGGTCACGCGACTGGGATTTTTTCTTTTGATTATTTGAAACAGATCGCCGAGGAAAATCAGGTCAAATAAAAAAGCGGCGCGCTCGTTTGAGCGCGCCGCGAGAATCAACCGACAACCAAAGCAACGAGCTTATTGCGTGGCTTTTTGGTCGAGGAGCTGCTGATCCACGTCCGTGTTCTTGGGATTCGACCAATCATAAGGCTTGGAGCCATCCCAGAGACTGTTCGGATTCAAAGTCTCCTTTTTCTTCGCTGGAACAGCCTGTAGAAAATCCGTAACGGTTGGATGGAAGTCGGTGTCCTGCACAATCGTGGGAGTGATGAAAATCAACAGGTTGTCCTTGTCGGCAATCTTAGTCTCGCTACGGAACAGGTGTCCCAAGCCCGGAATGTCGCCCAGAACCGGCACTTTGGTTGATGTGTCCGTCGGGCTGTCCTTGACCATGCCGCCCATGACCAGAGTGTTGGCGTTGGGGATGAGAACCTGTGTATCAATCTTGCGATAATCAAATATGTCCGCCTGATTCTGAACCCCGCCGACGGTCAAGGTTGAAATGCCAAAAAAGCTCGAAACTTCAGGAACCACGCGCAGCCGGATCGTGTCATTGGCGGAAATGCGCGGGGTGACCACCAAGATCGTGCCCAGATTGGAATAGGTGACGGATGAACCTCCGGGTGAACCTTGCGTGCCGGCGGTGGTGTTGAAAACGGGAAAAGCGCGCGTGACGGAAATAGTCGCAGGTTCGTTATCCAGCGTGACTACGCGCGGAGTAGAAGTGACCTGCGCGTCTGACGAAGAATTTAAGAAGGACAACACGGCATGGAGACCGTCAGCGTTAAGATACCACGGATTTTGGAAGAATCCATTGACCGATGAGTTTCCAAGAATGCTTGGACTTTGGTTCACAAGACCACTAACCAAACCGGGACTGCCGGGAGTGGTTATAGCCGTGCCGCCGGGGACGGTGGTTGTGGTCGGAACCGTAGGTGGCACTATGAATGTTGAATAATTTCCGGCAGATATGTTCTGGGCTGAAAGAGTGCCCGACCAGTCAATGCCTTTTTTGCTGGTGGGATTACTGGAAATTTCAACCAGACGGGTTTCAATCAAAACCTGGCGGGTCGGCTTGTCGAGTTGATTGATGAGCGTATCCACTGCCGCCTGTTCCGGGTCTGTGGCGACGACGATCAACTGGCTGGTGCGGTTGTCGGCTATGACGCGACTGCGTTTGTCAGTCAAACTGCCTTGAACAGAATCCACCATGTTGGATGTGCTGGCATACTTGAGCTGGATGACACGGGTGACCAGCGGTGGCGGAGCCGTCGGGTCTTTGGTCGTGATGCGGTAAATTTTGGTGTTTGAATCCGGAACCAGTTGCAGCCCGTAATTGTCCAGCAACGCCACGAGGGCGTGTTCGGCAGTGATGTTTTCCCAGCGGATGGACAAGGTGGGTTCGGCCTTGATCTGCCCGTTGGCGTCGGGCTGGCCATAACCGATTTTCGGGTCGAGCAAGTAATTGATGCCCGCCTGCCGCGCCAGATTTTCAATGGCGGTGGTGATCGGAACATCCTGAAATTGGATCAAGGGAATGCTCGCAACCGCTGGAGCCGCAGCGGTCGCATCGGCGGGGCTTCCCGTTGAAGCGTCCATGGCCGGCGTGTTAGTGGCATCATTGCCAGAGGCTGGCACCATCGCCGGCACCGGCATATTAGTCGCGTCAACCGCGACTGCGGCGTTGGCGGACGAGTCCGGCATGACCGCGTTGGTTTGAGTAAAGGCCGCGTGCTGCAACAAAAATGTTCCAAGCAATGTGGCGAGCAGTTTTTTTATTTTCATACCTGTTTTATGGGCTTGATGAGTTACCGTCCTGTTGGGTGAATAGTGCCTTAAAAGATCTGACGATGCCAAGCAGTTTGTGGCTGCCATCGGCATATTTTGTCCAGTTTGCAACATTGCAGTATTTTTCATGGTTTTTCTCCATAGCGTAATTCATGCCGTTGACCGTTAGCCTCAATCACCGCCGAATTTCCGCTAATTTCTAGACAGTGGATGTGGATGCGTCCTTGAGAAGTTGACACTTCAGCGTCATCGCCCACGGCAAAAGTGACATTATTGATGATGACCAGCCGATGGTCGGGCGACCCCGAAAGACCTTCTATGGTGAGCGCGCCCACATCGGCGGCAGCATGAGTGCCCGGAACAACCGCCCCCTGATATGGACGAATTGAAGACGGGAAAAATGGGTCGCGGCCCTCCTGGGGATTTGCGGGCTGGATGAAAATTGAACGAGGCGTGAGCTTCGTGGTTTCATTGGTCTGCACAACAGGCGCCGCCATGACCGGCGACGCTGCCGCAAAAATTGCGGAAAGCAGGGCGGCCTTCATGCCCTTGGAAAAAATGACGCGATGGTTCATGAGGTTCATGAGGCGTTGGACTTCACGAGTGCTATGATTTCCATCCTGAATGAAAGTTGTTCGGTTTCGGCCCCGGCAGGTTCCATGACGAGGTTGACTATACGGGCATGGGGAAAAGCGTTTTCAAAATCCGCCACGAATTTTCCAAGGTCATGGTAATAGGCTTTGCCATTGATGCTGAACCGGAGTTGTTTGTATGGAAAGGATGGCAGCAAATCCACGTCGCTGACCACCGGGTGGCCAATATCGGGTATCTCCACTTTGTATTGCTGCTTGAAAAGGCGCATGGTGCCGTAAGTCCAGGAATAAAGATCGCCTGAAGCCATGTCTCCCTCGGCACGCGAGAGCGCAAACGTCGCATCCTCCAATTGCTTGGTCGTCAGGTCGGCGTTTTTAATGGTGGTTTCCATGTCCAGCAGCTTGTCCCCGGCGCTTTTCTGACTGTCCGCAACCGCAGAAAGCATGACGTTTTGCGAATGAACCAGGCCAAAGCAAATCGCCGCCAATATCGCCGCCGTGATCGCCACGACAATGATAAACGCACTACGTTTTTCTCTAGGCAGCCATTTCATCGGGTTATTTCTGGTAAATCACATTCCAACGTGAACAACACATATTGCTTCCCATCCGGCCCGTTTTGCGGCGCCGACAAACTGGTCAATTGAACGCCATTCGTCCTGCTTAAAATCGCTTTGAAATAGTCCTGGCTGGCTAAAATCTCCTTAAATTTATCAACCTTGTCCCCCGGATTGGCGCTGGAATCCCGCGCGTCGAGTGACACGACAATTTTTTCAGTCGTCGTCGCCGGATGCCCTAATATAGTGTGACCATTGCTGGTTTGATTTGGAGTCGCCGGGGCGGTGAAATACGACTGGTCCAACCTCACGCGCGTCAATTGAACGCCGATCAGGCTGAACTGCTGCAATGCATTCATAAAATTACCCTGCAGGAAACGCGCACTGCTCAACTGCTGCAATGCCGCCAGTTTTCCCCGGGCTTCAAAAACCTTTTTCTGGTTGGCCAGGACGTTTTGCCAGTCATTCGTGCGTGCTTGGATTTTCGCCTGCACCTGGGCCAAGTTTTCCTTGGCAATCATCGCTTCCAACTGGAGGGAACTGCTCCAAACCAAGGCGAGTGCCACAAAAAACGCCCCGGCAAATATCGCCCGCTTGACGGGGTCGCGCCGGCGCAAATCTTCCGCAACTTGCGCCTCAGCCAATAAATTGATATGTATGGGCATAACCGATTTCGTTACATGGCCGCCAGCGCAGCGCCAATCGCCACCGTCAGCTGCGACCCGATATGTTCAATGTCCACCGCTTGTTGCCCCGGCAACGCCAGCTGAAGAAAGGTCGTCGGATTCCAAGTCTTGCACTCCACGATCATTTCCGCATGCAGCATCTGTAAAATCATTTCCGACCGCGCCGAGCCTCCACTCACATAAACCTGCGACACCGCGCGATCCTGCTGGTGTTCAAAAAAATCCAGTGATGCGCGCAATTCGCGGCCCAACGGCAGCACTTGCATTTCGAGAGCCGACTGGACTTCCGGAGCCATACCGACTTTGATGCCCTCGGCCTCCGCATAAGTGATGTTCATCGCCTCGGCGAGTCCCGCCGTCAATTTGTCGCCGCCAATGTTCACCACGCGCGTCATGGCCAGTTCGCCATGATCCAGCACGCAAATCGAAGTATGTTTGAATCCAATGTCCACCAAGGCCACTGATTCATTGTTAAAAATTTCCGGCAGCGCCATTTCAAATGCATTTACCGGGCCGACCAATCCGGGAACAACATGACCGGCCGTCAGCCCAGCCTCCTTGATGGCTGTTTGAAAATCGCCCATCAATTGCTGCTTCGCGCCTGTTACCAGGACTTTTAATTTTGGAATGCTCCCAGCCTTCAAAGTTTCAGCTGGCTTGCCAGCCGATACCTGCCTCGGCGGAAAAATATAGCAATCAAAAACGTGTCCCGGCAAATCCTGCTGCAAATAGGCCTTCGTGTTGTTTCTCAACACCAGCCGCATTTCGTCAATCGGAATCTGCGGCAATTCCACCTGCCGCACCACCGCGTCATCCAGTCCAATGGACAGCGTGACATATCTGGCTTCAGTCTCCAAAGACTGAACCACGCTTTTCAAATGTTCGGCCAGCAGTTCAGGCGAAATTTTCTTGTCAAAAATCGGCGCGTCCAGCAACGCATAACGCGAAAGCGCCCAGACTTCGCCACGCTGCTCCAAGAGCACGGCCTTCGTGGTGCGCGTGCCCAAATCAACCGAGATAATCTGGAACCGCTTTTTCCTTCCAAAGCCGTTCAAAAATGGCAATGCCATGTGCGTTTCTTATTAAGTGTTTTGGTTTTCAATTGCAAGTCGCAATTCAACAATGTTGTCGGCTTTCAAGCAACCCTCGCGCCAATCTCATTTGCAGCGCAAATTTCTGAAACCCGCAATTGTTTTTGTCCTGACCCAAGGCGGACGTGTCTCGAAACGCGTCCAAAGCAAATTTGAACATTACTTCCAAATCATGTCCGCAACGGTTTTGCCCGCCGGAATAAATGGCAAGACATGCGTGCTGTAAGGGGTGACCACGTCGAGAACGTAAGGTTCGTCTGCGTCAAGCATCCGCTGGAGCGCGGCGCGCAGATCTTTTTTATACATGACGCGCTCGCATTTCACGTTGAAGGAATTGCAGACGCGCACATAATCTGGATAAATCTGCGCCCGATGATCCGGGTCGCCCAGATAGGTGTGGCCGCGATTGCCCTCAAAGAAGTTGTCCTCCCATTGCACCACCATGCCAAGATGCTGGTTGTTCAAAATGATTGCCTTCGCCGCAATTTTTTCGACGTGCGCCGTGGCGAGTTCTTGGATGTTCATCAAGAACGAACCGTCGCCGTCAATGTCAATCACCTGCTTGTCCGGCAGCGCCACCTTCACGCCAAGCGCGGCGGGATAACCGTAACCCATCGAGCCAAGTCCGGCGCTCGTGATGAACTGGCGCGGGTATTTATATTTATACCATTGGCCCGCCCACATTTGATGCTGGCCGACGCCGGTGGTGATGTAAGCTTCGCCTTTCGTGAGTTCGTAAAGCATCTCGATCACCATCTGCTGCAAGATGACTTCGTTCTCCTGGCCTTGGAGATGGTCTTTCATGTGATCGCTATTCGCGATTTCCGGCGTGATGCGATAAGCGAACGGCGCTTTCTTCTGCCACTCGGCGATCTGCGCGAGCCACGCGGTGTGCTTCTTTTGGATCGGACGTTGCGCGACCAGTTTATTCAAACGCGTGAGCGCGTCCTTGATGTCGCCGACCACGGGTAAATTGGCCTTGCGATTTTTGTTCAACTCCGACGCGTCAATGTCCACGTGGACAATCGTGCCGTTCTTGCAAAATTCCTCGAACTTCCCCGTCACGCGGTCGTCGAAACGCACGCCGAACGCGAGCAGCAAATCCGCGCCGTCTTTCAACTTCACCATCGGCGCGTCAAAATTTTTGCGATGTTCGTATTCGCCATTCACCGCCCAGTTCGCCGAGGCCGAGCCGTGCATCCCGAGCCAGCGCAACGAAAGCGGATGCGTTTCGGGAAAACCGCCGACGCCCATGATCGTGGTCGTCACGGGAATGTTCGTGGCCTCGGCGAATTTTTTCAATTCCGCCGCCGCGCCACTCGTGATGATGCCGCCGCCGCAATAAAGCACGGGGCGTTCGGCCTTCTCGATGAGGCCGATAATTTCGTTGAGTGCAAGGTCGTCGGCTTTCAAATCCGGCTGCGTGTAACCGTGCAGACCTTTTTTGATTTGCTCCAGCGTCGGCCAGACTGGCTGCGTCTTGGTCTGCTGAAGGTTTTTCGGAAAATCAATCACAACCGGACCCGGTCGGCCGGATTGCGCAATATAAAACGCCTCTTTCACAATGCGCGGAATGTCGTTGATGTCCGTGATCAAATAAGAATGTTTCACGATGGGCAACGTCACGCCGATGATGTCGGTTTCCTGAAATGCGCCGCGCCCAATCATCGCCTGCGTCACCTGCCCCGTTATGGCAATGAGCGGACAGGAATCCATGTAGGCGTCCGCGATGGCCGTGACGAGATTCGTCGCGCCCGGACCGCTCGTGCCCATGCAAACTCCAGCCTTGCCCGTCGCGCGCGCGTAGCCTTCCGCCGCGAAACTGCCGCCCTGTTCATGGCGCGGAAGAATCGTGCGGATTTTGGAATGCGTGAGCGACTGGTGAATTTCCATGCTCGCGCCGCCGGGATACGCGAAAATGACTTCGACGCCTTCGCGTTCGAGTGCCTCGACAAAAATATCGCGGCCAAACATCGCCGGGCCGACTTCGGCGCGCGGTTTGGTTTTCGCGGTTGCGGGTTTCGATTTTGTGATTTCAGTTGTCTTGCTCATGTGTCTTTCGGTTGTGGCTGGCGTCGCGGATTAAAACAAAAACCCACGACTGTTGCCAGCCGTGGGTTCTTGTTAAATTTTCGTTTTCAACAAGCACCAACGGCGTCGCTTACTACGGCGACGACCAGAATGACAACTTGTGAATTGTTTTTCAACACTTCAGTAAAGGTAGCAAAATTTACGGCGCGGTCAATCCTTGTTTCGGAACTGTTTTTCCTTCCTTTTCCGCGATGAATTTTTTGGTCGCCGCCGGAAGCTCATGCCAGATTTTTATCGCCAGCGCCAGGCCGACGATGGCAAACGGAATCACAAAAACCGGCCACCATTGCCAGTCGCGCGAAAATCCAAAAAACGGAACTGGCTGCTTTGCGCCGCCAACAATTTCAGGGACCAAAAAGCCGATGCAAATAGATTGCAGACCGCTGCCGAGATACGCAAATCCGTCCACGACGCCGGCAGCAGTCGCCGTCGCCTTGCGCCCGCCAAAATCCGTCGCCGCCGTGCCGGACATCAGCGACGTGATGCCGATGGACGCCATGACGATCAAGACCGACGACCAGCCGACGACCAATGGCGCGGAAAAAAGAAACGCAGCCATGAGAATTGAAAGAACTAAAACAATCCCGCACAGCATCGCGGCAGGCGGCCCGCGGCGCGATTGGAATAATTTGTCGGAAATGATTCCGCCCGCGAATCCGCCGACGATTCCAAAAATGCAGATGAACCAGCCCCAGTGGTCGGAGAAAAATTCCACGCCGGTCTGCGGCACGGCCTTGCTGAACGGCTTATACCACGTCCAGATGCTGTAACGAAAGATGCCGGAGGTCAGCTCGATGCACGCGATCATCAGCATCAAGCGGCTGGCGAAAATCTTTTTCAGCAAATCGAGCACGGAAAATTCAACGTGCATCTGGCCGGACGAGGCGTCGCAGGTATCGAGCGGCGGAAACCCGGCTTTCTCCGGCGCGTCCTTGATAAGCCAGAAATCAATCACGAGCCAGAAAATCAAAATGATTGCCGGGACGAAAAAAACCGCCCACGTCGCGTCCACCGGAAAATTTGCGGCGGTGAAAATTCTTTTCAGAAGATTGTCCGGCGCATTTGCCTTCGTCATCGCTACAATCGAGGCGCTCCAGTCAAACGCGAAATACGCGCCGGCAGAAATGAACGTCCCGAAAATCGCGCCGAAGATGCCGCGCTCGCGGACGTGAAACCAATACGCCTTGACCTTGATGATGGACATCGCGCCGTAGCTTTGAAAATACATGTTGATGGAATAAATCGTGGAAAACGCGACTACGAGGTTCACCTTCAAATGTTTCACGACGATGAGCCACGTCAAAATTCCGAGCGCGACGTTGGCCAGCGACGCGCCCAGCGCGGCGATCATGATGCCGTTTTTACCGCCGATTTTTTTGTCAATGAGCGGGCCGTTGACGAGAAATGACAGCGCGTAAGTCCAGGTGCCGGCGCAGAAAATGATCCCGAAATCCTCGTTGGACATGAGCGGCCCGAGCGCGCCCTGGGCGACGTTCAAATTGTAGCGCCCCATGCAGAGAAAGGCGTAGGTCATGCCGAGCGGCAACCAGTTGATAAAGCGCCGCATCACAAACCAGCGTCCGTGATGCAGCGGATTACTGGCGAAATACGCCGCAATCACCGCCGCAAGGCAAAGCGCGACCGTGGCCGGATAAAAATAATTTGGAACCATTCCTGTTCCGTGAAGAAAAACAGAGCCGCGTGCAGCGGTCAAAGAATTTAATCCAAAATAAAAAAGCCACGGAAAATTTT
>DATAUQ010000136.1:0-3391 GCA_036268155.1 Verrucomicrobiia bacterium
GCAGGGCACGGGCACGCCGCGCTCGACGATGCTGGAGAAGTTCAAGGACGACACGGACTCGGTGCTCTTCGGCACGGACAGTTTCTGGCAGGGCGTGGACGTGCCGGGCGAGGCGTTGAGCAACGTCATCATCACGCGGCTACCGTTCGCCGTGCCGGACCATCCGCTCATCGAGGCGCGCATCGAGGCGATCGAGGCGCGCGGCGGAAATTCCTTTGGCGAATTTTCTTTGCCCGAAGCGATCCTGAAATTCCGGCAGGGCGTCGGGCGCCTGATCCGCACGAAGACGGACACGGGCATCATCGTGGTTCTGGACAACCGGATTTTAACGAAGCAATACGGGCAATCATTTCTTGACGCGCTGCCGAAATGTCCGGTGGAGATTGTTTGAATCAAAATTGTCGCGCTGCCGAATGAAATAAATCAACGGCGCAATTTTTTACAGTGCGATAATCTTCTCAAGAAATGCAACTGACTTGGCCTCGTCAATTTGGAATTCAGGTTTAAGAATCAGAGAATTGATGGTCTTGCCTTCAAATTGAGTAACTCCTCTAGAATTTCTGCCAGACCAATGCTTCAACAAAATGGTTGTTTCGAGCAATCTCTCCTGAAACATGGAAATCAAAACGGTGTTCACAATCTTTGCCGGTTCGACGCCGACGAAGTAAAACATGAAGACCGACCGTTTAAGTGCCAGAAACTCCAGAATTTTGTCGAGGTTGTATGCCTTCGGATTCGAGTTGAGAATCATGATTTTCGTCTTCACATCGGTCTCGGTATGGAAGTCTTTGAAGATTTTTTGATAGTCGCCGAGTGCATTCTCTGTCTTAAATTGCGGGATTCCCCTGTCTCCGGCTTTCAGGGCAGACACCAACGCTTGGCGCAGTTCTTCATCTTCACCAGCGATGAGATATTCAATGATGCGTCCTCGGACATTTATATTCTCGATTAAAGCGGCCAACAAAATTTCATTCTTGAATCTCTCAACCTTTGCATCAAGTTCCAGTTTAAGTTCGCGCGCTTCATTTGATTTCACGAAACGAATGGCCCGCTGTGGCGCACGGAGAATAATGCTTTTAGCTTTATCAGTGACGACATACTTCACGCCCGACGGCGAAATGTTATTCGTCGCCTCAACGAGCCGGGGAAGATTGTTCTCGAAACCAATGCCGGCGTGTATTTCAAAAAGTCTTTCGAGGTTTTCCGCATTGTTAGCGATGCCTTCAAAATCGCGGACAATGTCCGACCCATTGAAACTTCCCTTGATGTTGTTCGCGCGAAGCTGTTGCGAACTATGGCTGATCTTTTTCAGAAAAGATGTGTTCGCCAGAAAGCAGAAATTTATGGTTGGTGTGACAAGACAAACAATAAATGGCCTGTCATC
Organism: Verrucomicrobiia bacterium; assembly: GCA_036268155.1. Lineage (GTDB taxonomy): Bacteria > Verrucomicrobiota > Verrucomicrobiia > Limisphaerales > UBA11358 > UBA11358. Next base: position 1,385 of record DATAUQ010000136.1, read on the forward strand.
GACCTTTTTGAGATTTGATAACGACAAAACTGTGTTGGAAAAACTTGAGCTGTTGGCCGAACTAAACCTTATGGCAAATTCGGCGCAATAGAAAACAGAACGGTCTTTGGTCAGGGCAAATTTTTCAGAAACCATGCGGCACAATCGCCGCTTGTCATTGATTCCATCGTTATCGCGGATGAAATTTACAAGCGATTGGACAGAATTATTCATTGAAGAGATTCAAGGCATTATCAAAAAGCCGGACGACGGGTTTTTCTGATTTTTGATCGTTCAGGCTGTTTCGCTCCCAGAAGACGCCGTCGGCATATCCTTGAATCGCTGTGTCATGGCCGGCCTGTGACAAACGCTTTTGCGCCCAACAGCAAAACTCCGCATTTTGTTCGATGCCTGAAAATCGTCGGCCAAGTTTTTTGCAGACAACAGCAGTAGTTCCGCTGCCCAAAAATGGATCGAATACGAATCCTTGCTCGCGGGAACTCGCCAGAACCAGCTTGGCGATCAACTTTTCAGGCTTTTGAGTTGGATGATCGGTGTTTTCAGGCATCGACCAAAACGGAATCGTGATGTCGGTCCAAATGTTGGATGGATGCGTCAGGCGAAAATTACCATCTTCACCTTCATCCCAGTCTTTTGGCTTTCCGTCAGCATGCCGATAGGGAGCGATTACTTTTCTTTTTAATTTCACCGAGTCAACGTCGAAGAAAAAATCCTCTGACATGGTGCAGAACCAAATGTCTTCGGTGTTGTTTTTCCAGTTGGTTTTTGCGCCGCGACCTTTTTCCCGTTCCCAAGTTATTCTGTTCCTGATGTGAAATGTTTTTTCAAGCAAGGGAGCAATCAATATGGACGTTCGCCAATCGGAACAGACATAAATTGTCGCATCAATTTTAAGGGTCGGCTTGAGAAGCTTTATGACGTCTGAAAGCCATTTGGCATAGTCATCACCCTCCTTTTCCTTGAAAAGATGACCGTTGTAATCTTTGGAAAGATTATACGGCGGATCAAGAATCAGCAAATCAACACACGCACGCGGCAAATACTGGACAGCTTCAAAAAAATCCTGGTTGATTATGGAGTTTTCAATATCGGAAATCTCCGCTGGCTCTGAAAGCTGCAACAGATTTTCCGAAAATTTTCCGGTTTCTTCTGGAGAACAGGTCAGTGTCCGGTTTCTTGGTGCTCGCTGTTTCACGATATAATGATATTTGCAGGTTTGACTCTGCTACTGCCGAAATCCCAAGTCGAGAAGAAAGTGGCAAAGAGCATTTGCCTGTGACATTCTGCGGCCATGACGCGCACGGAAAAGCTTCTGGCCGGGCGGCTTGATTTATTCCACAATTGCAATAATTTGACTGCATGAAGAACTGGATTGTCGCCGACCCGGAACATTTGGGCGGAAGCCCGCGTGTGCGCGGCACGCGCATTTCCGTGGCGCTCATTCTGGAGTCGCTCGCCGCCGGCCTGTCGGTGTCCGAAATCGTGGACGCGTATCCGAGCCTCACGGAAGAAGCTGTGCGCGGCGTTCTGAATGAATTGGCGCATCAGAAAGAACTGCAACCGGCGTGAAAATCCTGCTGGACGAGAATCTGCCGCGCAAGCTCGTCGCCGCGTTGCGCGCAGAAGGTCACGAAGTCGAGTCGGTCATCACATTGCGGATGCAGGGCCTGGACAACGGGAAGCTTTACCAGTTTGCGATCCAAAATTTCGAGGTCTGTTTCACGCGCGATTTTGGTTTCATCAACAATGTCCGCCAAGGCAAAGCGCCGGAGAAATTCAAATTGTTGCGCGTGACGCTGGAACAAAAACCACAGAACGAATTCATCAAGGATTTCATCGCCGCATTTCGCGCGGCGGATTTGAAGAAATTTCAGCACGGCGACGATTGGCCGTAATTAATCGTGTGGCGATGAACGGACACGACATCCTCAAACTCGCGGGCGGCGTGATGGCGCTCGCCTTGTTCGTGCCGATGATCGTGGAGATCGTGCGGACGCGCGGCGCGGG
>DATAUQ010000137.1:0-2407 GCA_036268155.1 Verrucomicrobiia bacterium
CGCAGGTTTTCATGGGCGACACGGGTTCGCTCGCGCTCGGTGGCGCGTTTGGAATCATGGCTGTGCTGATTCATCAGCCGTTCGTGCTGGTGATCGCGGGCGGAATTTTTGTTTTGGAAGCGGCTTCCGTGATTTTACAGATCGGCTGGTTCCGGTTCACGCGAAAGCGTTACGGCATTGGCCGGAGAATTTTTTTGATGGCGCCGCTGCATCATCACTTCGAAAAAAAGGGCTGGTATGAATCGCAAGTGGTGATGCGTTTTTATATTTTATGCGTGCTGTTCGCGGTCGTTGCGCTGGCCACTTTGAAATTAAGATGAAAACGTTGCCGATATTGAAGAAAATGCGTTTTGTTTCTTGCGCGAACGGCGCACGACTGCTAAAAAATTTCCGTGAAGTGGCAAGTTTCGTTTCCGTGCCGATGAACAAAATCATTTTAACCCGCCGTGAAATTTTTCGAGGGAAAATTTCGTTGCGGAAAAATCAACACAATCAACCCAACCTCGAAGAAAGGACGCTATCAGCGCCAAACCCATGAACAATCCCAACCCATTTGTCCCGCAAGGCTCGCTTGAGCATAACAAACGCCGCTCGCGCATGAAGCTCGGCGTGTTTTGCGTGCTCGCCATCGGCGTCGCCGGACTGACCGCGATGCTGATTCAAGGCTGCAAACGCGAAACCGAAACCGCCGACAACACCTTGGTTGATACGAACGCCATTGACACGAACACTCCGACGATTGACACAAATGCACCGCCGTTGGAAACGTCCAATCCGCCGGTCATGACTCCTGCCGTCACGCCGCCGGTTGAAACTGCGGGAACTGAATACATCATCGTCAAAGGTGACACGCTTGGAAAAATCGCGAAAGATCATCACGTGACGCTCAGGGAACTCGAAGCGGCAAATCCCAATTTGCAACCGACTAAACTTAAAGTCGGCGACAAGTTGACGATTCCGGCAGGAACCGGCGGCGCAACCGCGACGGAAACAACTTCGACAACTTCATCCGAGGGTGAAGAAGTCTACACCGTCAAATCCGGCGACACGCTGACGAAAATCGCCAAAACGCACGGCACGACTATCAAAGCGATTGAGTCGGAAAATAATTTGTCCACGACGAAAATCAAAGTCGGACAAAAATTAAAAATTCCGGCTTCAACCTCGGCTGCCCCGATGACTGCGCCGACGGATACAAATGCTTCCGCTCCGGTCACCGTGCCAGTAGCACCCATTCCGAACAAATAACCGGTGCGGTGCGGCTTTTTGCGGATTGAAGTCTTGAAATGAAAGTCGCCGTTACAATTCTGGCTGTTTGCGTCGCCGCCCTGCTGGCGCTGGGGTTGGTCATGCTTTACAGCTCGATGATGACGGCGCCTGCCGGTGTGCATGATTTGATGATGCAACTCATCTGGTGCGCACTTGGTTTCGCGCTTTGCGTGACGGCGACTTCTCTCGATTATCAAATCCTGAAAAAGTTCGCGTGGCCTATTTATGGTCTTGCGCTGCTTTTTCTCGCGCTTGTTTTTGTGCCGGGCATCGGCCACGCAAGCCACGGCGCGCATCGTTGGATTGGCAGCGGCCATTTCACAATTCAACCGTCCGAATTTGCGAAGGTCGCGCTGGTCATCGCGTTGGCGTGCTATTGCGACCATTCGCAGAGACAGATGCACGCGTGGAAACGTGGAATTATTTTTCCTGGAATTCTCGCGGGATTGATTCTTGCGATGATTTTTGTCGAACCGGATCGCGGCCAAACCATTTTGCTCGCTGCCGTCAGTGGTTCAATGTTGTTGCTCGCCGGCGTGCCATTGAAAAAATTGATTCCGCCAATTTTTCTCGCGGCGGTTGCACTGGCATTTTCACTTTTTCACGATTCGATGCGGCGCGGACGGATTTCCGCGTGGCTGCATCCTGAAGCGCATGCGGGCGGCGCGGCATTGCAGGCGCAACAGGCGATGTATGGACTTGGCGCGGGCGGCTGGTTCGGCGTTGGTCTCGGCAACGGAATGCAAAAACACGGCTACCTGCCCGAAATCCAAACCGATTTTATTTTCGCTAATATCGGCGAAGAACTGGGTTTGGTTGCGACGCTTTTGGTCGTCGTCACATTTGTCGTCATCGCCATTTGCGGAATTTTTATTGCGCTCAATTCGCGCGATACATTCGGCGGTTTGCTCGCCGCGGGAATCACATTTTTGATTTGTCTTCAGGCTGCCATCAATATCGGTGTCGTCACAAGCGCGCTGCCGAATAAAGGATTGCCGCTGCCATTCATCAGTTACGGCGGCTCAAATCTTTTGGCGATGCTGACCGGCATCGGGATTTTGTTCAGCATCGCGCGACGTGCGCCCGCGCGCGAAAAAATTTCCAGCAAAGCCGCCCAAATTGACGACAATCCATTCAC
>DATAUQ010000138.1:0-12371 GCA_036268155.1 Verrucomicrobiia bacterium
GATTTGGTGGTGCGAACGGGCGCGGACGCCCTGGCCGGTCGGATTCTCGAACGCGTTTCAGAACCGGCGCGGCAGTCCTTTTCTCAATGATGATCCCAAGAGCTTTTCACAAAACATTCGCGCAAGCTTGGCGCGGCTTGCGGCGGTTTTTTACCGTCCGCAGGAATTTTTGGCGGAATTTTCAGCGTGCCCGAAGCAAAATGCAAACGGCCCGGTAAATCGCTTCAAGCGGCAAATCAAACAGAGATCATGCCCGCTCCGAAAATTCCCGCGCTACGATGGCTCTGCACAGGCGGGGAAATTTTTCCGCATATGCTGGCGGCGATCGGCGCGGCGCGGCAATCAATCCGGCTGGAAACCTACATTTATTCCGACGGCAAACTGGGCCGGCAATTTCTGGCGGCGCTGCTGGCGGCCGCCAAACGCGGCGTGCGAGTGCGCATATTGGTGGACGCCGCAGGCTCGTGGTTTCTGCCGGGCGATTTTTTCAATCCGCTCCTCGCGACAGGCGCAGAAGTGCGCCGCTTCAACCCGCTCCGTCTCTGGCGCTTTGGCGTGCGCAATCATCGCAAACTTTTAATCTGCGATGAAAATATAATCTTCGTCGGAGGATTTAACATCGCCGACGAATACGATGGCGACGGCGTGACGCGCGGCTGGCGCGATCTGGGCGTCCGCATTGAAAATCCGGCGCTGGCGAAGGAACTTGCGGATTCATTTGAAGAATTGTTTGCGCTGGAGGATTTTCAACGGAAGCCGTTGATGCGCTTGCGCCTTTTCAAACGCAAACGCAAATCTCAAAAAAGGACGGACGGGGAATTATTGCTGACTTATCCCGGACGTGGCGCCAGCCCTTTTCAAATTGCATTGTATCATGATTTGGACGAGGCGCGCGACGTGCGAATCATCAGCGCCTATTTTTTGCCGACTCGACGGTTGCGCAGGAAGCTGATGCGCGCAGTGCGTCGCGGCGCGCGCGTGCAATTGGTTTTGGCCGGCAAGTCTGACGTGCCGGTTTCTCAAATGGCGGCCAGAAGTCTGTATCATCGCCTGCTACAGACGGGTGTTGAGATTTATGAATATCAGCCGCAAATCCTGCACGCCAAGCTGGTTCTTGCCAACGGCATTGTTTACGCCGGCTCGTCAAATCTCGACATCCGCAGCCTCAATGTGAATTACGAACTGATGCTGCGCTTCGAGGATAAAACCGCCGCCGCCCAAGCGCAGGAAATTTTCGGGGCGGCGCTGAAACATTCAAAAAAAATCGAATTTTCTCAATGGCGCAAAACCCAGACGTTCTGGCAGCGCTGGAAAAATCATTGGGCGCATTTTTTGCTCGCGCGCATTGACCCGTTCGTTGCTTTGCGACAATTTAGGACGATGGTTTGACGTATGAGTGACTCTGCAAACAAGACCGGCATTCAAAGTCTCGCTTATATCGAGCGCTTTTACGCCGATTACCGGCGCGATCCGAATTCCGTGCCGGCGGAATGGCGCGAATTTTTTTCTGCGTCCGCCAACGGTTCTGACGGCGTTGTTCAGATTGGCCCGTCATTCAAGCCGCGCAGCGTTTTCAATCCGGCTGAATCGAATTCAAACGGCCACGCCCAGTTTCAGCCCGATCCGCGCGCAGAAAATCTGAGCGAGCGGCTCCATCAACTTGTCCGCAGTTATCGCGGGCGCGGCCACATCATCGCCGCCGTGAATCCGCTGGGCGCAACGAATCCGTGTCCGCCGGAATTGGAATTGGATTTTTACAATTTCTCCGAAAGTGAACTCGAAATGCTCGTCAATTTTCCCGAGCTGCATTGCGACACGCCGCTGACCGTCCGCGAAATTTTCCAGCGGCTGCGCGACACTTACTGCCGTTCCATCGGCGCGCAGTTTTTGCACATTGACAGCCTGGCCGAGCGGCAATGGCTTCAGCATCGCATGGAAAGTTCGCAAAACCGCCTGCGAGTTTCGCGCGACGACCAGATCCGCATTCTTACGCAGCTCACGGACGCAGTGGTGTTCGAGGAATTTCTCCGCAAAAAATTTCTTGGCGCGAAAACTTTTTCACTCGAAGGCTGCGAAACGCTTTTGCCATTGCTCGATCTCGCGATTGAAAAATCCGGCCATCAAGGCGTCAAAACAATTGTCATCGGCATGGGCCATCGCGGACGGCTCAATGTGCTGGCGCACATCGTTGGCAAGGGACCGTGCGAAATTTTTCGCGAATTCGCCGACACCGATCCCAAACTTTGGCCGGAACGCGGCGATGTGAAATATCATCTCGGCCACAGCGGCGATTGGAAAATGAGCGACGGACGAAAAGTTCATCTTTCGCTCTGCTTCAATCCGAGCCACTTGGAATTTGTCAATCCCGTCGTGCTCGGCCGCGTGCGCGCGCATCAGGATCGTTTTGGCGACCGTGAACGCCGCGAAGTGCTTGGCATTTTGATCCACGGCGACGCGGCGTTTGCCGGTGAAGGCGTCGTTCAGGAAGCGCTCAACATGAGCGAACTTTCCGGCTACAAAGTCGGCGGTGTGCTGCATATCATTGTCAACAATCAGATTGGTTTCACCACGCCGCCGGGCGAAGGGCGCTCCACGACTTACGCGACCGACGTGGCGCGGATGTTGCAAGTCCCGATCTTTCATGTGAACGGCGAAGACCCGGAAGCCGTCGCGCAAGTCGTGCAGCTCGCGATGGATTTCCGCGCGGAATTTCAGTCGGACGTTTTCATAGATATGTATGGCTATCGTCGCCACGGCCACAACGAAACGGACGAACCGACCTTCACGCAGCCGGTGCTTTACCGAAAAATTTCCGAGCGGAAAAACGTCCGCGAAGGTTATCTCGGCCATCTGCTCGAACTCAAAAATGTTTCGCGCGAGGAAGCCGACAAGATTCTGGCCGGTTGCCACGCGAAACTGGAAAATCAATTGCAAGCCGCGCGCGCCGACAAATGTGAGACCGTTCCCGAGCGCCGCAGCGTCTGGCGCGATTACATTGGCGGCTCCGAACCGGCGGCTGAACCGGACACCGGCGTGGAAATAAAAAAACTTTCTGCGCTGCTTCATAAACTCACCGAATTACCAACTGGATTTCATATTCATCCAAAACTGGAACGCGGCCTGGAAGCGCGCCGCGAAATGGCCGACGGTAAATCTCCGCTCGACTGGTCTGCCGCCGAAGCGCTCGCGCTCGCAAGTTTAGTGGGACAGGCTTCCAGCCTGTCAGACGGGCAGGATGCCCGTCCCACTGCTGGCCTCCGCATTCGTTTGACCGGGCAGGATACCGGACGCGGCACGTTCAGCCAGCGTCATGCGATTCTTTACGATCAAGAGGACGGACATCCGTTCCTGCCGCTGCAACATCTTTCGCCGGAACAGTCGCCCGTGGAAATCGTCAACAGTCCGCTCTGCGAAACCGGCGCGCTCGGTTTTGAATATGGCTATAGCCTTGATTGCCCGAAATCGCTTGTGCTGTGGGAAGCGCAATTCGGCGATTTCGCGAACGCCGCGCAGGTCATCATTGATCAATTTCTAACGAGCGCGGAAGCCAAGTGGCGTCGGCTGTCGGGACTCGTGCTGCTGCTGCCGCACGGATTCGAGGGCATGGGGCCGGAACATTCCAGCGCGCGGATCGAAAGATTTCTCACGCTCGCGGCAGAGGACAACATCCAAATCGTCCAGCCAACCACGCCAGCGCAGTATTTTCACGTGCTGCGACGGCAGGCGATCCGCAACTGGCGCAAGCCCCTGATCATCTTCACGCCGAAAAGTTTGCTGCGTCATCCGAAAGTGGTTTCGTCGCTGGAAGATTGCGCGGGCGGAAAATTTCAACGCGTCCTGCCGGATGAATTAAAATCGCAAAATGTAAAACGCATTCTGATTTGCACCGGCAAAATTTATTTTGATCTCGCCGCTTATCGCGAAGAACACAAACGCAGCGACGTCGCCATCATCCGGCTCGAACAACTTTATCCGCTGCACGGCGGGCTTTTGGAAGAAATGCTGAAACCTTACGCCGAACACACGCCCGCGCTTTGGGTCCAGGAAGAACCGGCGAACATGGGCGCGTGGCGTTATCTGCACGAAAAATTCGGCAAGCACCTTTTTGGCAGATTTCCGTTCGCGCCCATCAGCCGTTTTGAATCCGCGAGTGCGGCCACGGGTTCTTCGCACGCCCATAAACTGGAGCAGGCGCGACTTGTCGCCCGTGCGTTCGGCGATCCTGAACCAAGTGGCGACGAAGTGTTCGCCACGAAAGAATCTGGAACACAACCGAAAGAAACTGGCGGTGAGAAACCGAACCCCATCAATCCAAAGGAAAATTGATTTATGCCAATTGAAATAAAAATTCCCGCCGTCGGTGAATCCATCACGGAAGTCCAGATCAACGAATGGCTGAAGTCCGAAGGCGACATTGTCAAACAAGACGAGGCGCTCGCGGTGATTGATTCCGAGAAGGCGACCTTGGACCTGCCTGCCCCTAACGCCGGCAAGCTGACAAAAATTTTGCATCAAGCCGGGGAAACCGTGGCTGTCGGCACGGTCGTCGCCCACATCGAAGCGGAAGGTGACGCTGGCAAATCCAAATCCGAAACGCCTGCCAAGCCCGAAGCCAAAGCCGCCGACAAACCAAAAGTTAAAACGGAAAAACCGGAGCCCGCTAAAAAATCCCAAGAGGAAAAAACTAAACCTGTCGAACCTGAAAAAGAAAGTTCAAAGGACGAGCCTGAAAAAACCCCTGCGCGAGAAGAGAAAAAACCGGAAATCAAACCCATTTCAAAAACTGAAACCGAAACGCCTGGGGAAAAATCTTCATCCGGGCGCGAGGAAGAAATTGTTCCGATGACCATGCTACGCCGCACGGTCGCGCGGCATTTGGTTGAGGCAAAACAGACGATGGCGATGCTGACGACGTTCAACGAAGTGGACATGTCTGCCGTGCAAACATTGCGCAAAGAAGATCAGGAAGCGTTCGAGAAGCGTTATCAGGTGAAGCTTGGGTTGATGTCGTTCTTCGTCAAGGCCGTGATTGACGCTTTGAAACAATTCCCGCAGCTCAACGCCGAGGTTCGCAACAACGACATCGCTTATCGCAATTATTTTGACATCGGCGTGGCCATCGCAACCGAGCGCGGCCTCGTCGTGCCGGTGTTGCGGAACGCCGAGCGTTTGAGTTTTGCAGAACTGGAAAAAGCCATTGGCGATTTCGCAAAGCGGGCGAAAGAAGGAAAATTAAAACCGGGCGAACTTGAAGGCGGCACGTTCACCATCACCAATGGCGGCGCATTCGGTTCGTTGCTTTCCACGCCGATCATCAATCCGCCGCAAACGGGAATTCTCGGAATGCACACGATTCAAGAACGGCCAGTCGCGGCGCAGGGACAAGTTGTCATCCGCCCGATGATGTATGTGGCGCTGACTTACGACCATCGCATCGTGGACGGCCGTGAAGCGGTTTTGTTTCTTCGCCGGGTGAAAGAGGCCATCGAAACGCCATCGCGGATGTTGATTGAAGTTTGACGGGTAATTTAAGGGTTCCGATAAATGATGTCAAAGCCGGCATCCAAAACAACAGGGTTGCCATTCATCCGGAGTTGGCGGTCACGATAGGTTTTTTCGGTGGCCTGAAGGAGCCTGTCCGCAAGAGAACCTGGCCCGGTATTTTTGTTCAACAGTTCATGGAATATCGTATCAATGTAAAAACGATTGCGCCACAGATGGGGGAGCGGCTGGCATGCCATGTCAGTCGCATCAACTTCTCCCTGGGGAGTTTCAAAAATGAGCCGCCATTTTCCGCCCGCCCATTTTCCGCCGTCGGCAAACATTCTCCAGGCAGGCACGGCCATGAGTTTATTCTCCCACGGCATTGGATCGGCAATGGTGAGCCGTGTGGATTCCAAGAGCAACCATAGGGAAAAAAGGCAAATCGCGGCGCTTTGAACCAAAGTGGCTTGTTTATTTCTTGGAACTATTTTTTTCTTTCGATTTGGTTGTGAAGGCTGGGGCAACGGCAAAATCCGAGGAGGCCAGATCATCAGAAGCGATGCAATTCCGACGAGTGGAAATAAATTTACATACATCAAGATCGCGTAGCCAATGTGCATCGCGCCTAAAATAAGCACCGACCAAATCCGACTACGCATGAAAAAGAATCCGAACGGAACAACGAGCCGTTGCAGAAGGGTGACATAACAAAGGATCAAAGAAATCCAATAGGGGACGTGGGTTCCCCGGACAAATTCATGCATGGAACTGTCGAAAGCCAGATTTTGCAGGGCGGTTCCCATCGTCCAAGGCACCCAACCATCAATGAGTTTATTGATTCCCGCGAAGAAATAGACGCTGAACTGAAGTAAAACCACGAGCCACGCAAAAGTGCTGGCTAGCACCGGATTGTTCCGCCAGCCTGCCACGCTGAATCCAGATTCACATTTCTCCCATTCATCCGCAGGACAAATCAACGCGGTCAAACTATAAGTGATAAGGATGTAATTGAGCCATATATCTGCGGTGGAAGTAAAAACTCCGACCAGAGCGGTCAGGGAAATCATGCTGAAGCTCATCCAGCATCCCACCGCGAACTGGAGCCATTTATGGCGTCCCCAGACATATAAACCCGCCGCCAAAGGCGAAATTAAAAAAAACACCCACACCATTGTTTTCCCGCTAACAAAGATGGCTGCCCGACGCAAATAAACATCCAATTGCGAATTGCCAGAAAAAGTAATGTCAGAAGGATCAGATAACAAAAGGGACAGTTGATCCCACATCGCAATATGAATCCGAAAGAAGTCCCAAATATACCAGAGATAAGCCACGCCAAATCCAATCTTGGCCAATGTATAAAACCTATAAGATGTCAGGTAGCGGAACATACTCCATTCGATGATGCTGGCCAGCGGGTGTCAAGATAAGATTAATTTCCATTGACGGCGGCGGAATCACCCTGTTCCAACCTCCAGCGACAATCCATTTATTGAGCCGGGATAACCGCGAGCCGTTCCACCGGAGACTTCACCCGGCCACGCGACTGAACATTCAACAGCAAAATCACGAACTTTTATGACCACACTCGAAGTCAAAGGCGACTGGAACATCACCAAGGGCAAGCTGAAACAGAAATGGGCCGCGCTCACGGATGACGATCTCCAATATGCCGAAGGCAAACAGGACGAACTGATCGGCCGGATTCAGAAGCGCACGGGCGAAACCCGCGAAGCGGTCGAAAAAACGGTCAAAGAACTTTTCGCCGCCTGCGACTGCAAATAATTGGACATTCCTGCGGATGTCTCCGAAGCTGGTTGGAGGAAAATGCCATGAAGATCATTCTTCCATTGCTCATCATGCTGTCATTGGCCGCTTGTGTTCTGACGGGCTGTCAATCGCCGAAGCCCATGCCTCCGCCCGGGAGCAGTGCGGCGCAATCCACGCGAAATAATTGCTACAGCCTGCTCCATCAACTTCTCGACGAACAAAAAAATGTCAGCCTCCTGCGGTTCATCAGGCCTGAACGACCCGATGTCAAAGAACTGGTGAAGAAAATTGCCACGACCTCCGGCACCGGCGCCGCGCTGTTGGAAAAATTTGCCAAGGACGATCCTTCCATCCGGCTGGACGACATCCAACTGCCGCCGGGCGAAGTAGCCGTGCGCGCTGCGATTGCGTCCACCAAGAAGAAGGAATTATTGAGCCAGAGCGGCGACACCTTTGAACTCACCCTGCTTTTGACCCAGACCGAGGCGTTGAGTTATGCATGGCATCTGGCGGAAGTCGCCGGCGAAAACGAGCCGCAACCCGAACGCGCCCGTGCGCTGGTCGGCATCAGTCAAGACATGCAGAATCTTTATCACGAAGTGTTCGTGCTGTTGCTGTCAAAAAATTCTTCGGCGACAAATTCAATCGGGGACCAACCTAAATAGCACGGTGGGAATTATACTTCTTTTGGATTCGTAGTCATTGGCCTAAAATAAAAATTATTACATACTGTTGTCTTTTTGAATTTGGGGACGTAACTGCTAATTTAGCCAAGAACGCTGGTGAATTGTAATTTGTTGAGATTAATAAAGAATTTTCATTGAATGAATCCCCACTACCTAGGACATCCTGTGCAATTATCTTCCAAGAAGATTGCAAACCCAACAAACCTGTTCCGGGAGGGTATAAATCCCATCCAGAGGCGGTCAAATTTGTTCGATCTAGGTTAGCTCCAAAAGTTGTTGTAAGTTTATCAACCGCCACATCCCCAGAATTTGCAATTGAAATTAAAATACTCCTTGAATTTTTAAGATTTATTACCGAATAAGGAAGTGATCCATTTGGAATTTTTTCGCCATTGATACTGACATCAAATTTTGGCGTCAAGGAGATTGAAGCTCCAAACACATTGGTCAATGATTTTGTATTTTCTTCCACTCCTTGAGCAAGCAAATCAAGGCGTTCTGTTAATGGCGTGTTTGTGTTTTCACTTTTCGCCAACATTATCCAAGCGGCCAGCGCATTTTTGTCATTTTGAGATTCAAGTTGAGCCTTGTCCCGTTCCTGAATTAACCCTGATATTTGGCCTTCTTTTTCGCGAATGTCACCGCTTAAAGTAGAAAACTGCAATTGATAAGACTGAATCAATGATGAATTTGTTTGAAATGTAGTTGTTAGCTGTCTCTGAAAATAATCCTTGTCACTTTTAAGCGTTGAGATTTGAGAATCTTTGTCACATCCCTTTGAAAACAAAACAGAGATAACCACCAAACAGATCACAAATATAATAGGTGAAAGTTTTACAGCGGAAGGAATCTCTCCCCATAGATGGTTGCCAAGCCTTGTGGCGTTGCACATTTCAAATGCAGAATCCCAAAACAACCTAACGCGATACATAAACCCGCTGGTTTTTTTGGGGTCGTCTGAATTTTCTGGTTCGATTGGCATAAATTTCGATTATTCGAAAACTTGCCGGGTCCGGCAATTCTGCATTTCGCGATGCGAAGGAATTAATTCCGTTTATTTTTACTCTGCTCCAGCCAGATCCATGTCGCGCGTGTAATACAAAATCCGGCCGCAGCTTGAGCAGGTCACAATCTCCTTCTGCGCCTGGCACGTCACGATCAACTGCTGCTGCAATTTCATGTGGCAGCCGCCGCATACGCCGTGGTCTATGCCCACCACCGCGTTGTCGCCCTTGCTCTTCAAAATCCGGTCGTAACGGTTGCGCGCGGATTCGTCCACGGCGGACGCCAGTTCCGCGCGGCCTTGCTGCAACTCGGCGAGTTCCTTTTTGAAATTTTCCTCGCGCTGGCCGAGTTCGGCGATCTGGCTGTCGGCGAGTTTTTTCGCCTCGTTCGCCTCCAATGTCGCGCGGACAACTTCCTTCTGCGCAACTTCGGCCTGTTCCATCAAAACGATTTCCGCGTCCTCGATCTTGAAAATCGCGTCCTTCGCCATTTCGATCTCGTGGGCGAGCGCCTTGTATTCCTCGTTCTTGCGCGTCTGCAACTGCTGATTGGCGTATTTCTCGATCTGAGATTTTTTGGCCTCGACTTCCAGGTCGCGCTGCTTGCGTTCAGACTCGATCTGCTTGACGCGCGTTTTGGCGGCGTCGAGTTGCGTTTGAGTGGCCGTGGCGCGACCGCGCAAATTTTCGCGTTCCGGCGCGATCTGGGCTAGTTCCTGTTGCACGCGGTGAATTTTGCGGTCGCGATCCTGCAAAACCAAAAGTTTCTCGATGACATCCAGCATTGAAGGCGAGAAATTACCCGCCATGCGCGTTCAAGTCAATTCGCGGACAAAAATGTTTTAGCCACAGAGGCACAGAGAACACAGAGTGAATGGCAAAGAAATTTTTATTCTCTGCGGCTCTGTGTCTCTGTGGCAATTTCATTTTGCAGTTTCACTTTTGACGGTTAATCTACGTTCATGCGTTTCATCGGCAATGTCATCGAAAAATTGCAGCGGCATCCCAAGCGGGTCGTGTTTCCCGAAGGCGCGGAGCCTCGCATCTTGCAGGCGGCGCGGCAATTCCACGCGCTGCGGCTCGGCGCGCCCATCGTGTTCGGCGACGCCGCGAAAATAAAAGAGGTCGCAGAGGGCTTGAACATCCCGCTCGAAGGCATCCGCATCATCAATCCCGCCACGAGCGAGGACCTGGATAATTTCGCGAAACGCTTCCACTCGTTGCGCCGCGAGAAAGGACTCCGTGCCACTGAAGCACGCGAGGCGATTTTGCAGCCGAATTATTACGGCGCGATGATGCTGGCCATGCATCAGGCAGATGGTTTGATTTCCGGTGCGTCGCACATCACCGGCAGCGTGCTGCGTCCGCTCTTTCAAATCATCAAGCCCGCGCCAGACATCAAAACCGCGTCGAGCTGCATGGTGATGGAAGTCGAAGACACACGCATCGGCGAAGAAGGAGTTTTGTTCATGGCCGATTGCGGCGTGATTCCCGATCCGACCGTTGATCAACTCGCGGACATCGCTGTTTCCACGGCGCGGCTCGCGCGGCATTTGCTCGGCGTGAAACCGCGCGTGGCGTTGCTTTCATTTTCGACCAAGGGCAGCGCGTCGCATCCGTCCGTCGGAAAAGTCCAGGCTGCGACCGCGATGGCCAAGCGCAAGGCGCAACAATTATTTCTGGAAGCAGACTTCGACGGCGAATTGCAAGTGGACGCCGCGCTCGTTGCTGAAATTGCGGAAAGAAAATTGCACGAAAGTCCAATCGCCGGACGCGCGAATGTTTTGATTTTCCCCGACCTCAATTCCGGCAACATCGCCAGCAAACTCGTCCGCATCGTCAGCCGCGCGAATGCTTACGGGCAAATTCTGTTGGGATTGAATCGTCCAGCCGCCGATGTTTCGCGCGGTTCGAGCGCGCACGACATTCTTGGCGTCGCCGCGATTGTCGCCGTGCAATCCACCGATTATCAAAAACTTTATCCGGGCGCGGACGCGCATTTGCCGGGCGAGTAAATGAACACGACCACGCCGCGCGTCTTTATCGCCGCCACGCGCCAGAACGACGGCAAGACCACCACATCGCTCGGCCTGATCGCGGCGTTGCAAAAATATTTCCCGCGCGTCGGCTACATCAAACCCGTCGGCCAGCGCTTTGTCGAAATTGAATCGGAAAAAATTGACGAGGACAGCGTGCTCATGGATTCGATTTATCGCATGAACACTCCGCTCGTTGACATGAGTCCCATCGCCGTCGAACCGGATTTCACACGCAAATATCTTCAGGCCGCGAACAACGAATCGCTTGTCAAACGCATCCAAAAATCCTTCGACCGGGTCGCGTGGGAAAAAGATTTTGTCCTCTGCGAAGGCAGCGGACACGCGGGCGTCGGCTCGGTGTTCGATTTGTCCAACGCGCAGGTCGCAAAAATTCTCGGCGCGAAAGTCATCATCGTCACGCAAGGCGGCATCGGCAAACCGATTGACGAAGTTTCGCTCAATCAGGCGCTGTTTGAGAAAGAAGGCGTCGAAATCATCGGCGTCATCCTGAACAAAGTGCTCGGCGAAAAAGTGGATTACATTTCCGACTTCGCGCGGCGCGGCCTCAAGCGCAAAGGATTGGATTTGCTCGGCGTCTTGCCCTACGAACAAACCCTTTGCAACCCGTCGCTGGATTTGATCCGCGAAGAACTCAAAGCCGAATTGCTCAACACGCCGCCGACACTTTATGGACTCGTGGAAGACGTAGTCGTCGGCGCGATGAGCGCGCAGAACGCGATGAAATTTTTCAAGCGCGGCGTGCTGCTCATCACGCCCGGCGACCGCGAGGACATCATCCTCGCCGCCTGCACCAGCATTGACGCACAGAGCGATGAAAAAATGGCGGGCATTGTTTTGACCGGTGGGTTGCGGCCGCCCGAAAGCATTTTGAAAATCATTCGCACCATGCCGATTCCCGTTTTGCTCGCGCAGGCGGACAGTTATGAAGTCGCCTCCAAAGTCCATACGCTCATCGTCAAGACGCGCCCGAGCGACGCGGAAAAAATTTCGCTCATCCGCGACATCGTCGCCAAAAATGTGAACGTCAAAAAAATCATAAACTCGCTCTAAAATGCCGATGACGCTGCCACTTTCTCCATTTTTAAAAACTTTGCCCGTCTACCAGCCGGGTCGCCCGATTGAAGAAGTCGCGCGCGAAATGAATCTGCCCGCCGACTCAATTATCAAAGTCGCGTCGAACGAAAATCCGTTTGGCCCGTCGCCTCTCGCACTGGCTGCGATGCAAAAAGTTCTGGCGAATCTAAATTTGTATCCCGACGGCAACGCGTTTTATCTGAAACAAAAACTTGCGGCCAAACTCGGTATTGAACCGACGAATTTAATTTTAGGCAATGGCTCGAACGAAATCATCGAGTTCGTTTCGCACG
>DATAUQ010000139.1:0-4797 GCA_036268155.1 Verrucomicrobiia bacterium
CCTTGTCGGGACTCGGCTCGTTCGTGGCGGCGACCTGAAATTGCCTGTCGGCGGTTTGCCAGTCGAGCGAAAGATTTTTTTCGCCGCCGCCGCGCTTGAGGCGCTGCGATTTTTTCCATTCGTTGATGAGAAAATGTTTCAACGACGCAAGCAGGAACGCGCGGAAACGTCCTCGCCCGGCGCTCAAGCCCGCCAGATAATTTTTGGCGAGAAAACGCGCGAAGAACGCCTGCACGGAATCTTCCGCGTCTTCTTTCGTGTGACCGCGACGGCGGACGTAGGCGTAAAGCGGAAACCAATAAGTTTGGCAAAGTTCTTCCAGCGCGTGGTCGGATTGCGGCGTGTGGCGCTTACCCGCCGCAAGCACGACCGTCCAATGCGTCGTGGCGAAAATGTCGCCTGATGCGGACGAGGCAGATGGTTGATGTTCGGAGGTCAAATCACTTTTTAAGTTTCTGCTCCGCGTCGGCGACGGCAGATTGCAACCGTGAGTCATCCAGAACGGTCATGGCCTCGTCGCGGATTTTTTCGGCGGCGGCTTTGTGATCGGTAGCGACGAGGACTTCAATTAGCTGACGGGTTTGCCCGACGAAACCATTTTCAGCATTTTTTTTCATCATGGCCGAGGTGTCAGGCGGAGACCATGAATTTGTGATGCCGTTTTTGTGATTCATTTCCGCGATGCGTTGCGTGGTTTTTTGGTTTAATTCAGCCATGCGCTTTTGCTGGTCGATCTGCATGGTGAAAAATTGACGGATAGAATCAAATTTTCCCTGCGGGTCGCCACTGATCTGCTCGTAATACCATTGATATTCGCCCTTGGCCACCAACAAACCCTCGATAGAAAAAAAGCATTGTTGCGCCAAGGACGGATCTTTCTCACGGATGACTTTGAACAACGCATACGTCGAGTCGTCCTGATGCAAAGAGTCATTGATGACTTTGATTTCCTGAAATAGATCAAAATAGCCGCTGCCTTCCGAAAATTCTTGGACATCGTGATCCCGGATTTCAATCAGAGCCTCCTTCGCTTTTGGAAATCTCCGGCCTAACTCGGACCAATCGGTAAGTAGCACAACCAAATTTACATTGTTTTTAATTTGACTGTGAAACGAGAGGCAGCGTTGCAATGCTTCATCATATTGGCCATTCGCGATTAACGTATGCACTTCGCTTTGTGTGCTATAGGCGATGTTAATGGATGCCTCGGGTGGAAGGTCGCCCATTTGAGACACAGGCAATCCATTGGCAGGATCAATGTGCTGTGCGTTTGCCATATTGGTGGCTTGAAGGGAAACAATGCCGGCAACCAAAACGGCTACCGTGTGGAGTTTTGATGGATTTGTTTTCATGGCTGTATTTGTTGTTGGTTGGTTTGGTAATGAATCGGACTTGACCGGCTGAAAATAAATGAAAGCCAGAACCGCAAGAATAACCATCAACGCAACAATGACCCCGATGGCCGTGCGCTGGAAGCGCAGTTTGCCTTCTGGCTTCTGACTCCCGACTTCTGACTTCTTATTTTCCGAAACAATCGTCTCCACGCACGTCTTCACTTCGCCGACCTGCTGGAAACGGAGTTCTGGATTTTTTTCCAGCGCGCGCAGAACAATTTCGTCCAGCCGCACGTCAATCTGGACTTTCTTGGACGGAGGCTCGATCTTCTTGCCGGGCAGTTCGCCGGTGAGCATTTGATAAAAAACGACGCCCAGTGCGTAAATGTCCGCGCGGTTGTCCACCTCGCCCGGCGCGGCAATTTGTTCGGGCGACATATAATTCGGCGTGCCCATCGTTTTGCCCCCGTCCGTCAAATTTTCAGGATTTTTTTCCGACGCTGACAAATTCGTCGCGTCGTCGCGGCTTTCAACAATTTTCGCCAGCCCGAAATCGGCGACTTTCACGCGGCCACGGCGGTCGAGCAAAATATTTTCCGGCTTGATGTCGCGGTGGACGATGCCCTGGTCGTGCGCGAATTGCAGCGCGTCGCAGATCTGTGGCACGATGGCCAGCGCCTCGCGTGCGGAAATTCTTCCGGCCTGAAGCAACTGCCGCAAATTCACGCCGTCCACAAATTCCATGAGAAAATAAAACTGTCCGCCCGCATCGCCGAATTCATAAAGCGTCACGATGTTCGGATGATTTAATTTTGCCAGCGCCTTCGCCTCGCGCGCAAAACGTTCCGCAAAAGCCGCGTCGTGGCCAATGCCCGGCGGAAGAATTTTCAGCGCGACGATGCGGTCAAGTTGTTTCTGCCGCGCCTTGTAGACCGCGCCCATGCCACCTTTGCCGATGAGTTCAAGGATTTCCAATTGCGGAAACAACGGCACAAGTTCCGCGACGGATGGTGGAAGAAACGGCGGCTGTTTGGCATCCGTGACGGTGTCCGCCGCCGCGCCCATTTTGAGCAGGCACGCCGGGCAAAGTCCGGCCAGCGCGCCGGATGGGAGCGGCGTGCTGCATTGCGGACATTTGTTTGGTTCGGGCATTGGCTGGTCATTTTTTACCGTGTCCATGCCCACTTCAGAAGCAAAACCGGAAAGATGTTACAGGATTTTTTCAAAGGTTGAATAGTTAAATTGTTGAATTGTCAAATCGAACGGAAGTTTATTCCGATTCAACAATTCACGATTTAACAAATTCAACGAAATCTGAATCCGCCTTGAAAATAATTTCTGCCGCCACGACAATCAAAAAAACCGCGCCGACGAGCGCGTTGAGACGAAAGAATGCGAGGTTGATCCAGTTCAAACTGCGGCGGCGCGCAATCCAATGTTCCAGCACAAGGCAGCCGACGATAAGAAACCAGCCAATAAAATATGCGATTGCGTGTAATCCGAACGCGATCAATCCGAACGCGAGCAACAATCCGCACATGACCATGTGCGACAAAAATGCGGCGGCGAGCGCGTTTTGCGGACCCCACGCGACGACGAGCGAGCGCAGTCCGTGCGATTTGTCGAACTCGTAATCTTGCAGCGCGTAAATGATGTCGAAGCCCACGAGCCATAAAATCACGGCAAACGCGAGCGTCGTCATTTGCAGAATTTCCGCGACAGAAACATTCGCGCCTTTCACAGCCAGCCACGCGCCGACGGGTGCGAGCGCGAGCGCAATGCCGAGAAAAACGTGCGTGTAATCCGTGAACCGCTTTGTCAGCGAATAAAAACAAACCATCACGAGCGCGACGGGCGAAAGATAAAAGCAAAGCGGATTCAGAAAATAGCTCGCAGCAATCAAACCCGCCGCCGACAAAACGCAAAGCGCAATCGCGCTCGCCAAGGAAATTTCGCCGCTGGGCAAATGACGATTGGCCGTGCGCGGATTCAGCGCGTCGAATTTTCGGTCAACGATGCGATTGAAGGCCATCGCGCACGTCCGCGCGCAGACCATCGCGGCGAGAATCAGCCCGAAAGTTTTCCAGCCCGGCCAGCCGCGATTGTCGCGCGCAGCCACGAGCATTGCCGCCAGTGCGAACGGCAGCGCGAAAACCGTGTGCGAGAAACGCACGAACGAAGCCCACTTTTGAATTATGGAAAACATTTTGACTTTTATTGACCGCAGAGGCGCGGAGACGCAGAGAAAAACAAAAAGCTCTGCGCCTCGGCGTCTCTGCGATTGATTACTCTTTTTCCTCCGCCCAGCGCGGCGCGAGTTTGTTTGGAATGCCGATGTGGTCGAGGACGCGCGCGACAACGGTGTCCACGATTTGCACGACGGAATTTGCGCCGGAATAAAAACTCGGATTCGCCGGTAAAATTATCGCGCCCGCCAACAAAAGCAGTTCCATGTTTTTAACATGAATCAAACTCAACGGCGTTTCGCGCGGGACTAAAATCAATTTTCTCTTTTCCTTCAACGTCACGTCTGCCGCGCGCAGCAAAACGTCCTCGCTGTAACCGTGCGCGATCCGGCCCATCGTGCCCATCGTGCAGGGAATCACGACCATCGCGTCCGGCGGATTCGAGCCGCTGGCGAACGGCGCGTTCATGCTTTTGACGTTGTGCATTTGCGCGCCCGCCGGAAGTTTCAGGCCATCCGGCAATTCCACTGCGATGACTTGCTGCGCGTAATTGCTCAACACGACGTGGACTTCATGTTCGCGCGGGTTCAAATTATCGAGCAGCCGCTGCGCGTAAAGCGCGCCGGTCGCCCCGGTGATGGCCACGAGAATTTTCACTGGTGAAATTATGGCCGAACTTTGCGCGGCAAACAAGCCGTCCGACAAATCATTCTCATCGTCATCCCCGTCCTCGCTTCGGGAAAAATTGCAAATGAGGATGACGACGAGGGCGAGGAGGATTAAAAAAGTCTAAAACATCTTGAGTCCGTTTTTCTATTCAGCAAAATGGCCGCGTGTTCAAGATTATCGGCACCATTTTTTGCGGCGCGTTGATTTTTCTCGCGGGTTGCGCCACGCCGCCGTCAATGCCGACCGAAAGCATTTCGCCATCGGAATCGGGCGGCGAATTTTCGTCATTGAATTGGGGGACACCCACCGCCCCCGAAAAGCCTGCCGTTCAAAAAACGCCCGCACCCGCGTCCAAAAAATTTCTGCCGGTTGCAAAAACCAATTTGCCGCCGGTCGCGCCAATTGTGACCTGGACTTCGCTCGGCAATTGGGCGGCGGCGCACAAAATCGGCAAGTCGCACCGGATTTCCGACTCGCCGGTGACGACTTACGCCATCGGTTCGGGCAACGGCGTGATGGTTTTGGGCATCGGCAGCGTTGGTGCGACGTGGAACGGAATTGAAATCAGCCTCGGTTTCACGCCGCAGTTGATTGACGGCGAAGTTTTT
>DATAUQ010000140.1:0-17030 GCA_036268155.1 Verrucomicrobiia bacterium
GGATTATGCACATTACAGACAATCTGGGTAGGGCGCGTCACTCCGTGCGCGCCGCCCCTTGTCAATCCACGCATTCGGCGGGCAAGGGACTGCCCGCCCTACCAGTTTTGTCCCATTGTCTCTCTTGTGCATAATCCCAGAAATTTGTTCGTGTCAAAACGAATTCAGCAGTCGAGTGAGGTTCATTAAAAGCGAGTGTCAGGAGATCAACTCCCCATGACGTCCATCGTCACGGGGAGGTTTTTTTCTGATGTGGTTTCAGATGAAAGGATTTCCGCGCGTCCAAGGCATTGTGTGTTGGAAGGATTTAGTTGAGTGGCGCAATCTTCAAAACGAGGGGAAACATCTTTCGCAAAAAAACCAATTCTCCTGCACAACTGTGCAAGTTGTTGAAACTGAATGGAGCGGGCGAAGGGAATCGAACCCTCGTGAGCAGTTTGGAAAACTGCCGTTCTACCATTGAACTACGCCCGCCTGCGATTCGGCGCGGCAAGCCCGCAACCGATGCGCCGCAAATCTTACCGCCCGCGCTTGCCTTGTCAACCGCCGCGCGCTAGACTCGCGCCAATGAATTCGCTGCTTCTGACCGGCGGACGCGTGATTGATCCCGCGAACAAATTCGATTCTTCGGCGGACGTCCTCATCATTGACGGAAAAATTTCCGCCGTCGGCAAAAATCTTTCCGCGCCAAAAGGAATTGAAATTCTCGACGCGAGCGGAAAAATAATTTGTCCCGGCCTCATTGATTTACACGTCCATTTCCGCGAACCCGGCCAGACGGCCAAGGAAAACATCGCCAGCGGAACTGCTGCAGCCGCGCGCGGCGGATTCACTTCCGTCGTCTGTATGCCCAACACGTCGCCCGCGATTGACAACGCCGGCACCGTCGCGCTCATCCACGAACGCGCCGCCGAAGAAGGTGTCGTGAATGTTTTTGTCACTGGCGCGATCACAAAAAATATTTCCGGCGAAGAACTCGCGCCGATTGGTTCGCTGAAAAAAGCCGGGGTCGTCGCTATCACCGACGACGGCCATTGCATCCAGAACAACGAACTCATGCGACGCGCCTGCGAATACGCGAAGATGTTCGACCTGCCGGTTTTCGATCATTGCCAGGATTATTCGCTCGTGACCGACGGCGTGATGCACGAAGGTTATTGGAGCACCGCGCTGGGTTTGCGCGGCTGGCCGTCGGCAGGCGAAGAAATGATTGTTGCGCGAAATATCTTATTGGCCGAACTGACCGGCGCAAAAATCCATTGCCAGCATTTGAGCGCGGCGGGAAGCGTTGCATTATTGCGCGAAGCGAAAAAACGCGGCGTGCCGATTTCGGGTGAAGCGTGTCCGCACCATTTTATTTTGACTGATGCGGCGGTTGCCGGCAGTGAAAAATTCTGGGCAAGCGACGGAAAAATTCTGGCTGACTCGCAAACCGGCGGACTTCCCGAATGGCCAAGTTACGACACGAATTTCAAAATGAATCCGCCGCTGCGTTCAGCCAAAGATCGCGACGCAATTCTCGAAGGTCTTGCCGATGGCACGATTGAGATTTTGTGCAGCGACCACGCTCCACATTGCGATTACGAAAAGGAAGTGGAATTTGATTACGCGCCGTTCGGAATCACAGGTTTGGAAACGGAACTCGCGCTTTCGCTCATGCAACTCGTCCACACAAAAAGAATTTCACTCGCGGACATGATTGCAAAATTCACCGTCAACCCGGCGGGGCTTTTGAATTTGAACAAAGGCACGTTGAGCGTCGGCGCGGACGCGGACGTGACGGTTTTTGATCCTGATTGCGAATGGATTTTTCGCGCGGAAGAATCTGCGAGCAAATCCAAGAACAGCCCGTTCTCCGGCTGGAAGCTCAAGGGCAAAGCGGTGGCAACAATCGTTAATGGCAAAAAAGTTTGGTCTGAACAAAACGAACTCGTCGCGGTCTAAAATTCAGCGGCAAATCCAACCAAAACAAATTATGAAAAAAATCGCAATCGGAATGCTCGTCTGCTGCGCGCTTCTCAAAGCCAGCGCAGCGGATTTGAACTGGCTCACGGACGTGCCCAAAGCCGAGGCGCAGGCCAAAACCGAAAGCAAGCTCGTGCTGCTCGATTTCACCGGCTCGGACTGGTGCGGCTGGTGCATCAAACTGGACAATGACACATTTTCAAAGCCGGAATTCGCTGATTACGCGAAGAAGAATCTGGTGCTGGTGCAATTGGATTATCCGAACAAAAAGCCGCAGTCCGACGATCTGAAAAAGTCCAATGCCGCGCTTCAGGTGAAATACAATATCGAAGGCTTCCCGACTTTGATCGCGTTGAAGCCCGACGGCACGGTTGTTTGGAAGCAAGTCGGTTATCTCGCGGGCGGCCCGGCGGCGTTGATAGCCAATCTGGATGAGGCGAAACAAAAATAAGACTCAAACAATTTTCAAATTCATGCGCGGCAAAATTTTGCCGCGCATTTTTTTTGCGCCCAGAAAAAATTTAGATTAACTTTCAATGAATTTGATGAAAGCAATTCTCGCCCTCGAAGACGGTTCGGTTTTTCACGGTCAAGGTTTTGGCGCGCGCGCGTCCGCGTGCGGCGAAGTCTGCTTCAACACTTCGATGACCGGCTATCAGGAAATCCTCACCGACCCGTCCTACAAAGGCCAGATCGTCACGATGACCTATCCGCTCATCGGGAATTACGGTGTCAATTCGCAGGACGTGGAATCGTGGCGTCCTCACGCGTCGGGATTTGTCATCCGTGAATTGTCGCCGGTCGTCAGCAACTGGCGCGCGGATTATTCGCTGGAAAAATATCTGGAAGACAACGGCATTCCTGGAATTCAAAGCATTGACACGCGCGCACTGACGAAAAAACTCCGCGTGGGCGGAGCGTTGAACGGATTTATTTCCACGGAAGAAATTTCCGAAGCCGAGGCAATTAAGCGCGCGCAGGAATTTGTTTTTGAAGGTGTGGATTACGTCAAGGAAGTCACGCACAAAAAAGCATTTCGCTGGGACGAAAAAGACGAGCACAGCGCGGCGTTCGATTTGATTCGCGGAACACGCGTTGCAGATGCGCGGAATGTTTGCAAGCCGCTGCCAGCGGCAGACATTCCGATTGTCGCGTTCGACTATGGAATGAAATACAATATTCTTCGCCGCCTACGTCAGCACGGTTTCGCCACGCAGGTTTTACCCGCGACTGCGGGCGCAGCCGACGCGTTGAAACACAAGCCCTCCGGAATTTTTCTCTCGAACGGTCCCGGCGATCCGGCGGCTCTCGACTATATTGTGCGTGAAGTAAAAACTTTGGTGGACACCGGCATCCCCATTTTCGGAATTTGCCTCGGCCATCAGATTCTCGGCCAGGCGTTCGGCGGAAAAACTTTCAAATTGAAATTCGGGCATCGCGGCGGCAACCAGCCGGTGAAGGATTTGGAATCCGGCAAAGTCGAAATCACCTCGCAAAATCACGGTTTTTCCGTTGATCACAAAACCTTGCCGTCCGATGTCGCAGTGACGCGAATCAATCTCAACGACCAGACCGTCGAAGGTTTGCGCCACAAAACGAAGCCCATTTTCTGCGTGCAATATCATCCCGAGGCGTCGCCGGGGCCGCATGATTCGACGCCGCTGTTCGCCGAGTTCCGTTCGTTGATCGAGAAGAAATAAAAAAGATTCGCGCGGGCAAAGATTTCCGTTTGACTTGACGCGGCCTGTGAACATAATCGGCGTTACCAGAAATCTATGGCGAAGCTTGTTATCCAAAATCAAGGCATGACGGGTCGTGCGTGCGAGCTGCAGACGGATCGCACCACCATCGGCCGCGTCGAGGACAACACGTTTCAGATCGCCGATCCGTCCGTCTCCAGCCATCACTGCGAAGCGCATCTGCGCGGCAGTGAAATTTTGATCCGCGACCTCAATTCCACGAACGGCTCCTTCATCAACGGCGAGAAAATCACCGAACAAGTTTTGAAGCCCGGCCAGACTTTGCGCCTCGGACAGGTGGAATTGAAATTGGAAGCGGAAGGCGCGACGGCAACCTCACCATCCATGCCGCTGCCGTCAGGCGCTCCGGCAAAAAAACAGGTGGACGCCACGATGCTCATGCCGCGCGGCGTCAGTCTGGGCGATCTTGAAAAAGGCGGGACGCCGCCGGGCTTTGACAAGAACACTTCCTTTTCCAAAAAAAGCAACAAGACCAACAAATACTTCATCATCATCGGCATTGTGGTCGCCGTTGTGATCATTGGGCTGCTGATTTACGCGCTCAATCAGGTCAGCCCCGCCAAATAAACCGTCGCGGCCATGAAACCGCGCTTTTCAAATCAAAGAAATCAGGCGCTGACGTTGGTTGAAGTCTTGTTAGTTATTGTCGTGCTGGCGGCTCTAGCATTGATAATTTTGCCCGCGCTTTCTGCTGCCAAACGCACGGGCGGTTCCAGATGCGTAACTAACATCAAGGAAATCGGCCTCGCTTTTCAAATCTGGGAGGGTGACAACAACGGAAAATTCCCGATGGAAGTTTCTGTCATGAATGGCGGAGCGAAGGAATCAGCCGTAATAGGAAATGTCGTTGCGATTTTTCAAGTCATGTCCAATGAATTGAGCACGCCAAAAATCTTGCTCTGCCAAAAAGACAAAGACAAAAATTATGCGACCAATTTTAACTCCGATTTTTCAGCAAAGAACATCAGCTACTTTATTGGTTTGAATGCTGACAAAGATCATCTGCAGTCATTTCTTTCTGGTGATGACAATTTCGCAATCAGTGGTGTTCCAGTAAAATCTGGCACGCTAGAACTTTCATCCAATGCTGCAATCGCTTGGACAACTACGCGTCATAATCGCGTGGGAAATATCGGACTCGCTGACGGCAGCGTTCAAATGTTGAACAATCCCCAGCTTCCTTCATTTATTCAAGCAACCGGCCTCGCCACCAATCGCCTCACGATTCCGTGAAACTTTTCTACACCGGCCCGTTCATCAACGCCGAGATGCTCGTAGTCATGCTCGAAAAACACAGCATCGCCGCCACGCAATCGTTCGTTGATTCCACATTGGCCGACGACGGCGATTTAAGTCGTCCCGCCCAAGTCTTCGTGTCGGAAGCGGATTACGACCGTGCCCACAAATTATTTTACACCGAGCGCGAAGACGAGTTGTAGCCGTAGATGGACACAGATGAAACACAGATAATTCCCAATTTTTCCATCTGTATCCATCTGTGGCAAAACCCTTCTGGCTTCTGGCTCCTGAATTCTTTATCCTTTTTGCCATGTTCGAAATGATCGCCCCACAACTGACGACCGCCGCCGAGAAACTCACGCACTTGCGGAGGTTTCTTTGACGTCCCCACTTTGCAAAAACGGTCGGGCGAGCTGAACTCGCTGATGGCGGACGAAAATTTCTGGAACAACCGCGAGAAAGCCCAAAGCTTCATTGACGAGGCCGGCGTCATCCGCAACAAGCTCGAGCCGCTCCAAAAACTCGAGAAGCAGCTCGACGATTTCCGCGTCATGCTCGAACTCGGCGAGGCCGAACCCGCCGCGTCGCAGGCGAAGGTCGAGGCGGAACTCACGCGCGACCTCGCAAAATTTTTCAAGGAACTCGACGCGCTAGAACTGAAACTGTTTCTCAACGGCCCGCACGACAAAAAAAATTGCATTTTCACCATCAACTCCGGCGCGGGCGGCACGGAATCGCAGGACTGGGCGGAAATGCTTTCGCGCATGTATACGCGCTGGGCCGAATCGCGCGGCTGGGAAGTCGAAGTCACCGACGCGCTCACCGGCGAAACCGCCGGCCTCAAAAGCGTCACGATGCTCATCAAAGGCGAGAACGCCTACGGTTTTTGCAAGGCCGAGCGCGGCGTGCATCGCCTCGTGCGCATTTCGCCGTTCGATTCCAACAAACGCCGCCACACCAGTTTTGCGAGCGTGGACACGATTGCGGAAATCGAGGAGAGCGACGGCGAAATCGTCATTCCGCCGAATGAATTTCGCGTGGACACGTTCCGTTCCGGCGGCAAAGGCGGCCAGAACGTGAACAAAGTCGAGACCGCCGTGCGCATCACGCACATTCCGACTGGCCTCGTCGTCGCGTCGCAGGCACAGCGTTCGCAGCATCAAAACCGCGCGACCGCGATGAACCTGCTGCTCTCGCGGATTTTCGCGCAGCGCGTGGACGCGGCCAAGGCCGACATGGAAAAATTTTACGGCGACAAAGGCAGTGTCTCGTGGGGCAACCAGATTCGCAGCTACGTTTTTCAGCCGTATCGCATGGTGAAAGATTTGCGCACCGGCGTGGAAACGAGCAATGTTCAAGCCGTGATGGACGGTGACTTGGACATGTTCGTGAACGGCTGGCTGCGCGCCGGCTGTCCGCTGAAACGGATGCAGGGCGTGAAGGATGATGAGGAATAATTTGGTGGGGCGAGCGTCCTCGCGAGCCGCGCAAGAACTCCGTGCGCGCAAAAGATTGCCCTTGCAGCGATTAAGATTATCCGTGAACGCCCGCAAATCGTCCGTGCGGACAATGAAATTGGCCGTGCGCCGCTAAAACTGTCCGTGCGGCAGCTAAAGTGTTCCGTGCGCGCGAAAACCCTTGTCGGGCGCGGCTTCAAATGGCGCGTGCATCGTTGAAAATCATTGGTGGCCGTCTGCAAAGACCTCGTGCAAAGCATCAGACGGCATCCACATGGCCTCAAATAACCCGTGCAAGGCCAAAACCAGCCCGTGCGGACAAATTTCCAGCCGTGCATAAAAAAGTGTTGACCTTCCGCCGCATTTTCGCCAAACCATCCCAACAGCAACAGGAAAGGGATTCATTATGACAAACGTTCAAACTCACGAAACGGACGCTTTTCAACGCGTCAAAAACTTCGGCGTAAAATACGCGGCGGATATTCCCGCAGCCAGCGTGGGCGGACAATTGTTCGCCAAAATTGCCGCCGCCGTTCCCCAAGCCCAGACCCAGGCCGCCGGCCAATTGTCCGCTGCGGGCGACCGGGGACAGGCCACGCAAACCAAATCGCAAATCCATCCCGACCTGCACGACCAGTTGAAAGCCATCAGCGAAAGCGCACACACGCTGGCCGACATGGGAACGACCGGCCTTGACGCCAAATTTCGGATGCCGCGCAGCGGCGGACACGGCGCATTGCTCACCGCCGCCAATCAATTTTTGCAGGACGCCACGCCGTTGCAGACCCAGTTTCTTTCCGTGAACCTGCCCGCTGATTTTCTCACCACCCTCCAAACCACCATCACGAATTTCAACAGCGCCACCGACGACCAATCCACCGGCGCGGGCAATCGCGCCAACGCGACGACCGGCTTGGGCGGAACGACCGCCGACGCGCGCAAGGCGTTGCGGAATTTGAACACCATTGTCAACAACACCTACAAGAACAATCCCGCCGTGCGCGCCGAATGGGTGGTTGCCAGCCACATTGACTCCGCCAAGGCGCATCACGCCACGCAGCCGACACCGCCGCCCGCGACACCTCATCCGTAAAATCAAATTTGAAAACGCAAAGCGGCCTTCGGAAACGGAGGCCGCTTTTTTAATTGCACGAATTTTCAAGGAGACGGCGGATGAGGCTCCGGCTACGCCGACCGTGTTGGGACTGACCCTTTGCCGGAGGGAGGAACCATGTTCAAGGAAAACAAGCATCTCAAGACGCTCTGGATGGCCGAAGAAATTACGGTCGCGGTTTTCATACGGCCTCTCTAACCGGGACATTAACCCGCGCCCATGTCGAGAACTTGCTCGGCTGCCGGCCCGCTATTTTATTCGCGAGCGCGATTCGATCGCGCGAATCCGAACCCAAGTAGGTATGCACTTGGCAGTAATGAAACGAGTCCGCAACCTCGGCCCCTCCCTTGGTGCCTCCAGGGAAGAGCGCGGCAAAAACTTCCTTTGGCACTTGTCTGAATGAGAATTTGTGACCCTGTCGATTGAGCGTGCCGACGATCTCATTGAAGCTCATGAAATCACCGACGAGCGGAAGATACTCGCCGTTGCCTGCCTCTTCTGGGCGCGCGAAAGCCCCGGCGACGATGTCGCCCAGTTCGTTAATATCGCCCATGTGGATGCAACGCACGTCCGGATCAATAGGAAGAGCCCAACCCAAGGATCCGTCCGCCTGCTTTTGCGCAGCCATAACGCCCACAAGATTCTGATAAAAGTAAGGTGCGATGACGAATGTATGATGCGCGAACCCGGCTTCCTTGACCACCTCGTCCACCTTGGCCTTGTTGGTAAAATGGGGCACGTTAAACTTGCCGCCGCTGATTGCTTCGACATTCGGCAGCGTCGACCAGACAAAGTGTTTAACGCCGGCGTCCTTGGCGGCGAGTATCGCCGCCGTCGCCTGTTTGATTTCGTCGGTGCCTTTTTCCCAGGCGTTGGTGACGAGGAAAACGCCATGCGCGCCTTCAAATGCGGCTTTAAGGGTTTCTGGACGGTTTAAGTCTGCTCCAACTGTTTCGTCGGCGAGTCCACGATGTTTGTTCGGGTTCCGGCTCAGAGCGCGCACCTTGAATGTGCCGCTTTCGAGCAAGGCGCGGACCACCGCGCCTCCCTGATGACCTGTTGCGCCGATTACAGCGATTAACTTCTTGCCATTGGATTTCATAGACGACTATTCACGGTGAGACCTTAACCAGCATAAACTTGTGACTACTCGCGCATCGCCGGAGAAACAGTGACGGCGACCAATATGCCTTCAGGACTAAGCAGACGAGTTACAATTTGTCCCCATGGTTCTTTCTTTGCTTTCGTCAGCAGTATATATCCTCGTTTTTCTAGCCCCGTAGTGGCTTGTTTAATGTCATCAACGTCGAATTCCAACCACGCTTGAGGAACAGGAAGGTCGGACGGCCAGGTCTCTGACCCAAAACAGGATTGTGCTGCCTGAAAAAGTGGCCACAGCGCAAAATGCTTGACGCCTTTTATTTTGTCTGTGTGTAGATAATCTCCATCCTTCTGGAAGGATAAACCGAGAGCATCCAGATAGAACTTATGAGATTCAGCTACCCCTTGGACAACTGGACCGAAGCCAGCAACAAATAAGACCTTGAACTTTCCTGATGTCTTTTTGCTCATATTATTCTTTTCGTGTTTCTGTTCGAGAATGATGCTCTCATGCTGCATAACAATTGGCATGTGCAGTTGGGCCTTCACGCTTGTTGCTCCGCGCAGATTCGCGGAAACGGGCTGCCACGACCCCTTACCTCAAGACTTTCCATAGCTCGCGCTGTGCCACCGGTCTTTTTCCGGGATTTCAACAGTTCGAGGGGCGTTTGTGCTCCAGCGGCAGCATTTGAGGGTGTGAAATGATGCAGCCCGCAAACCGGTTGGTTGCATTGTGCAATATATTATTCAATGACGTCTGCAAAACCTCCCAGGAGCGCCGGAATCTTGCCGGTGAGTTGTCGTTTCTTCAACGATTCGCCGGCTGGAAGCCAGCGCTCTCAACACCCTGACCACAACTTATGAAAACCTTGGCTGGCATAAAATTTCAGTTTTGGAAATTATTTTCCCCGTAAAGGGGTCAATCCTGATTTGCAATGTTGCGGTGAAAATTTTCCAAAAACCGCATCACGGTGTCGCCATGCTTGAGCATTTTCATTTCGCGTCTCTGCGTCTCTGCGTTAAAATAAATCCGTGAACATTCTCGACAAAATTGTTGAACAAAAGAAACGCGAAGTCGCGAAATTGCCCGCGCGAATCATCGCCGCCGGCGATTTGCGCGACGCGATGCTAGAGCATGGCGAGCGGCGCGATTTTATTTCCGCGCTGAAAAATCCGCGCGGCGACATCGCGCTGATTGCTGAAGTAAAAAAAGCGTCGCCGTCCGCCGGAATCATTTGCAAAGATTTTGATCCGGTAAAAATTGCCAAAGAATACGAGGCGGCGGGCGCAAGCTGTCTTTCCGTTTTGACCGACGAAAAGTTTTTCCAAGGCTCGCTAGATTATCTCCGCCAAATCCGCGCCGCTGTGAAAATTCCCTTGCTGCGTAAAGATTTCATCATTGATGAACGCCAGATTCTCGAGGCCATCGAATGGGGCGCGGACGCCATCCTGCTCATCGTTGCAATTTTAACGGACGAACAACTGCAAAAATTTCATTCACTTGCGGTTGAAGCCGGACTCGCTGTTTTAGTTGAAGTCCACGACGAGGAAGAATTGGAACGCGCGCTGAAAATTTCCCCGCAACTGATTGGCGTGAACAATCGCGATTTGAAAACGTTCAAAGTGGATTTGGCGACGACGGAAAATCTGGCAAAAAAAATCCGCGCAGGAAAAATCCTAGTCGCCGAAAGCGGAATTCACTCGCGCGCCGACGTGGAGCGTTTGAAAAAATGCGGCGCGAAAGCAATCTTGGTTGGTGAATCGTTGATGAAGAATGGCGACATCAAAACCAAAATCCGCGAATTGATTGGCGGCTAAAATTGTCGCGCGAAGGACGCGAAGTCGGTGAAGGGGAAAAAGGCCAAATCAAAAAGTTTTTCTTCGCAATCTTCGCAACCTTCGCGCGACAATTACTTTTTATTTCGGGCAAGCTGCTTCGCCAACCGGATCGCCGCAATCATGCTCGAAGGATTGGCGATGCCTTTTCCGGCGATGTCGTAAGCCGTGCCGTGGTCAGGCGAGGTGCGGATGAACGGCAGGCCGAGCGTCCAGTTCACGCCGGTGTCGAACGCGACGGCTTTCAGCGGCGCAAGCCCCTGGTCGTGATACATCGCGACAACCGCATCGAAATTTCCTTGCAGAGCATAGTGAAAAACCGTGTCACCACTCAACGGGCCGACAACATCGAAGCCCTTTTTTTGCGCGGCCAGAATTGCCGGCGAAATTATTTTGATTTCCTCGTCGCCAAATTCGCCGCCTTCGCCCGCGTGCGGGTTCAAGCCAGCGACGGCGATTTTGGCGCGTGGCAATTGTAAATCACGGCAGGCTTGCGCGGCCAGTTCGATTGCTAGTGAAATTTTTTCTGCCGTTAATTTTTCTGAAACAGTTTTAAGCGGAACGTGAACTGTGGCGAGCGCGACACGGAGCCAGCGGCCGCGTTCGTCCGTGCCGAGCAGCATCATCGCGGTGCGTTTAGTCTTCGCCAGTTCGGAGAGAAACTCAGTCTGGCCGACAAATTTATGCCCGGCACGGATGATGGATTCTTTGTTCACCGGCGCGGTGACAATCGCGTCAAGTTCGCCGCGCAAACAACGCTGGCCACCATCGCGCAGCCACGCAACAGATGCGTTGGCAGCGAGTGGCGAACCGGCGGGCAGATTTTCCGGCAGCGGTTCCGCGGAAGAATCGGCGATGAAAATTTGTCCGGTATCTCCATAGCTGGAGAATTTTTTGAGCGGCAGACTTAATGAAAATTTTTCATTGAGCCGCCGGAGGATTTTTTCGTTGCCGACAAAAAAATATTTGGCGTCGTCGAGGCCGGCCTCGGCGGCAACGGCTTTGAGTGCAACTTCGGGGCCGACGCCGGTGATGTCGCCCAACGAAATGCCAATCCAGCCGGTCATAGCGAAGATTTTTTCAGTGCGGCAGTCAGAAGTAGCGGATGAAGGTTTTTTTCTTCAGGCCGTCAATCCATTGTTTTTCCAGCCGCGCCTGTTCCTGGGCGCGAAGGTTTTTTTCAATGTCATCGCGGGTTTCATTGAGCGGCTTGACGTGCGCCGGGCGGATTTGCTCGACGAGCATGATGTAATCCGATTCAGGCGTTTCGATCACACCGCTGACCTGGCCGGGCTTGAGCGCGAAGGCAGCATCGGCGAGGTCTTTGCGCAGCACGGAGCGTTCGACCCAGCCCCAGTCGCCGCCTTGATGCTGCTGCGAGCCTTGCGAATAGACGGAAGCCATTTCTTCAAACGTCGCGCCACCTTTTATTTGAGCCAGTATTTCATTCGCCAGTTTCAATGTGTTCGTGTCAACGCCGGAAGATTTGTTGAGCACGATCATTCGCAGTTTGATTTCATCCTCGACCTTGAAATCGTCCTGATGCGCGAGATAATACGTTTCCACTTTGTAAGGCGAAATGACGATGGCCTGCGAAACATTTTTTTGGCGCAAGGCTGAAATGATATACTGGTCGCGCACTTCCTTGCGGAATTGCTCGGCGGTCTTGCCTTCCGCCTGCATGGTTTTGATGAATGTGACGCGGTCGCCGTAGACCGCGCGAATGCGGTCCTGCACCATTTGATCCACATAACTGTCCGGCAACTGGTAGCCTTCAGTTTCAAAACTGCGGAGGATCAACTGGCGTTCGACGAGTTGCTCCAGGCTGTCATTGAGCAGGTCGTTTAGTTTTTGCTGGAACGCTTCGGGCTGGCCCGCGTATTGCTGTCGCAAGGTGTCCAGCGTCGGCGCGATCATGTCCTGAATCTGCGAATAGGTGATGACCGAGTCGCTCACGACGGCCTTGACGCCATCGGCCAATTCCGCGCGCAACGGCAGGCTCATGCTCAACGCCACCGCGAAAATTACAATCAACCGGAAAAATTTCATCGAATTCGACCGAATACTAGCAACCGTCAGCGTCCGGTCAAGCGCGGCAGTCAGAGTTTTGGCCGATTCAGAAAATACATCAATGCGCCCAAAGTCGACGCCACGGCCACGCCGACGATGATCGCCCACGCCAAAATGAATTTCTGTTTGCGACGATACGCCGCACCGCCCTGACCGGGCAGCAGATAAAATCGTTCGGTCTCTTTGTTGCGCTTGGAACGGAACAGGCTCATCTGATTGGCTGAAACTAGCACGCCTGCGCGCGTGATTCAAGCCGCGCGCTTGCGTTGAAATGTTTTGCCCGCTACCGTTTCGCCGCATGAATCTCGAAGACCATCTCGGCGACATCATCCGCAAGGCGCGCGCGATGAATAATGTTTCAACTGCCGCCGCCGCAAATGCGGCGGGAATTTCTGAAAGCGAATTGTCCATGCTGGAAGAAACTGGAAAAGTTTCGGCGAAAATAAATTTCCCCGTGCTGGAAAAAATTCTCGATCTCAATCCGCAAAAACTCGAAGCCATCGCCAGCGGCTGGCTGCCGTCGCAAAAAGATTTGTCCATCTGGCACGAAATTCGTGTATTCACGACCAATGGTGACGACTTTGCCGTGAATTGTTATTTGGTCTGGGACGAAGTCACGCGCGACGCGGCTTTGTTTGACACCGGACTCGATGCGAAGCCGATTCTCGATTGCATTGCCGCCGAGCAGCTTCAACTCAAACACGTTTTCATCACGCACTCGCATTGGGATCACGTCGAGGCTTTGCCGAAAATCCGCGAGGCGTGGCCAAAAGTTCGGATTCATTCCAGTTCTAAAAATGCGCCGGTGGATCAACGCAACAAAAATGCCGAGATTGTCCATCTGGGTGGATTGCGCGTGACGCACCGCGACACGCCCGGCCACGCGGAGGACGGCGTGACTTACATGGTCGGCAACTGGCAGGAAGACGCGCCGCTCATCGCCATCGTCGGCGACGCGATTTTCGCCGGCTCGATGGGCGGCGCCAAAGAAAATGGTGCATTGGCAAAACAAAAAATTCGCGAACAGATTTTATCATTGCCGGCGGAAACATTGATTTGTCCCGGCCACGGGCCGTTGACGACGGTGGCGGAGGAGAAGGGACATAATCCATTCTTTTAATCGCAGTTTGATTTTAACGCGCGTCTTAAAATTAAAATGAACCAGGCAAACGATTCCGACCGGGGATTTGCGGCGTGGCTTCTGGCGATTTTTTTAGTGGCGCTTGGGGCGCAACTTTGGGTGGTCTGGCTTTACGGATCGCCGATTCCATTTTGGGATCAATGGGATGAATCAATTTCCCTTTTCAAGCCGTGGGTGGAAGACCATTTGACATGGCCCGATGTGTTTGCACCCGCCAGCGATCATAGAATTGTCGTGACCCACTTGTTGGATTTGAGCCTCATCTGGCTGAACGGACGTTGGGATCCTTTGCTGCAGATGACCGTCAATGCCTTCTTTCACGCGACTTTTGCCTGTGGACTGGCATTTTGCCTGTGGCATTTTCTTGGCCGAAAAAACGGATGGCTCGTTTGTTTTTTGCTGCTGCCATTTTTCGCGCTGCCTTACGCTGGAGAAAATGCGATCTGGGGGATGAATTCGCTGTGGTATTTCGTGAGCCTTTTTGGATTGGTGACAATTGCCGGGCTGGGATTTTGCCGGGCTGGCAGTTGGCGATGGTGGCTCGGATTGGCTGCTGCGATCCTGGGTTTACTGTCCATCGCTTCCGGCCCGATAGCGCCAATGGCGGTCGGAGGACTGATTTTTCTGCGCGGAATTAAAACCCGTCGCCTGGCAAAGGAAAATTTATTGTCGCTGGGCGTATGTCTGCTTTTGGTCGGCGGCGGCATGGCTTTGCGCACCAATGCCGCAGGTTACCGCCCTTTGCAGGCGCACTCCTGGGCGGAATTTACTTCCGCTTTGGTGCGCAATCTCGACTGGCCATTTTTCAAGCTCCCGGAGATGGCCTGTGTCATTGCGCTGCCGCTCGTTTTATTGCTGGTTTATTATCTGCGGCCGAATTTTTCGGCGCCACGCGCGGCTGAACTGCTGCTGACGCTGGCGCTGTGGAGCGCGTTTCAATCGGTCGTCATCGCCTTTGGACGGGCAAATTATGGCGAGGATGTTCCGGCCAGCCGTTACATGGATGTGTTCAGCATTTTTGTCATCGCCAGTCTTTTTGCAACGGTGCTGCTCGGAGAATTGTGGCGAAGCAAACTTTTTCCGAATTGTAACGAAATGCTGTTGCCGCTCATTTTTGCCGGCGTCATTTTTTTTGGCCTCGACCGGATGTCACAAATCGTCGTGGACAATCTTTTGGTTCCAACCCGCCAGATGAATCTTATCGCCGAAGAACGAGTGACAACATTTATGGCCACTGGCGACGAACGCGATTTTTTTGAGAGTCCCACCGTTCGTCCCAATCCGGAGACGGCATTAAGTGTATTAAAGAATGCGAAATTGCAAACCATCCTACCCGTCGCGTGCTTTCCACCGGCGGCTTCTCCCGCCACCGGACGGCTCACGACGGTCTCGCAATGGCTGTTGAGACATTCCATCGTCATTTTGTCATGCGGCTTGATTTTATTTGTGGGTCTTTGCGGATTAGGCTTGGCGCGTGGAACCATGGACTTGAACATGAAAAATCCAGCGGGGGTTTTGGCATTGCTCACCGGTCTGGCAGCGCTTGGCTTTGTTTGGGAAAAACGGTTGTTGCAACGCGGCTCGGTCGAATACGGCATGCAACAGCAATTGGCCGCCGATTTCAAATCAGCCGGCAATTTCAAACGTGCGGCAATCCATGAACACAAAGCGGAGGAGTTAAAGCCAATCAAATAATTTCCAAATTAACGCGATGCCAAAAATCAGAAATATTGCCGATCCAAAATCCACGATGCCATTTTTATGAACTTAAATCCTGCCAAAACGGTGGGAAAAATTTCAACTGCCCGATTTCCTTCATTGGACGGCTGGCGTGCCGTGAGCATCATCATGGTGCTTGGCTCACACTGCAAAGTCGTCGCTGGATTTCCCAAAAGCCTGGATCGGATTTTTTACTGGCTGTTTGACGGAGATTTGGGTGTGCGCTGTTTTTTTGTCATCAGCGGTTTTCTGATCACCTATTTGCTGCTGCAAGAAGACAGTCAGACGGGAAGTGTGAGCCTGCGAAAATTTTACATCCGTCGCGTGCTGCGGATTCTGCCGGTGTATTTTGCCTTTTTGCTGGCCGTGTTCCTGTTGCAAATTTTCACTCCTTTTCATCAACCGCTGATTGTGTGGCTCGGCAACCTGACTTTCACGACCGATTTTCTTTCGACGACATGGACGACCGGGCATTTGTGGTCGCTCGCAGTCGAAGAACAATTTTACCTGCTGTGGCCGCTGCTTTTGATTTGGATTGGATTGAAAGGAAACGGCAGGACAGTTTTTTACATTTTGGCAATCTCGCTCATCGTCGCCCCAATTTGCAGGATGATTACCCACATGGCTTATGCGAATGTCCTACCGGCGTTTTTTCACGCCTTGTTCCCATGGTCTTCGTTTCTGAACTATTTTGATTCTCTGGCGGTGGGCTGCCTCACTGCAATTCTCCTGACAAGAAATGAACCGCAAATTTCAGCACTGTTGAACCAGTCAAAATGGAAAAGCATTCTGCCGGGACTGGCGCTGGTTTTAATCCCTTACATTTTGAACAAGCTGTTTCCCGATAAAATTTTCATAAGTTCCCTTGAGCCTATCTTTCAAGCGGTTGGGTTCGTGATTCTTTTATTGCAAAGCATCCTGTCTCCGCAATTTTTTAAACCGCTAAATTGGCCGGTCATCAAAAATCTGGGCATCCTGTCCTATTCGATCTACATCTGGCAGATGATTTTCTGTTCAGACCCGCAAAACTTTGGCTGGTCACACGTCTGGTTCATGTCATTTCCCGGCTGGCTTCTTGCGGCACTTCTTGCGGCGACATTATCCTATCACGGCCTTGAAAAACCGTTGATGAAACTGCGCGCCCGTTTCCGAAAAGCAGATTGACCGCTTCTCTGCGCATTGCTACGCTTTTCATCCGTTTCCAAACGGTTTTATGCGACATACCATTTCAATTCTCGTGGAAAACAAGTTCGGCGTGCTTACGCGCGTGGCCGGATTGTTCAGCGGACGCGGCTACAACATTGACACCCTCAACGTCGGCCCGACGCACGATTCCGGCCTTTCGCGTATGACCATCGTCACGACCGGCGACGAAGCCACGCTGGAACAAATCGTCAAGCAGCTCAACAAATTGCCGAACGTGATCAAGGTGCAGAATTTCAGCGAGGGCGAATATGTTGACCTCGAACTCCTGCTGGTGAAAGTCGGCGTGGATTCCAAGTCGCGCGCCGAGGTGATGCAGATCACGGACATTTTCCGCGCGAAAATCGTGGACGTGCAGCCCAAGTCGCTCACCATCGAGATCACCGGCAACGACAGCAAGGTGGAAAAATTCCTCGACCTGATGA
>DATAUQ010000141.1:0-25073 GCA_036268155.1 Verrucomicrobiia bacterium
GCGGGTCATGGCGTGCCACCAGAGTTCCTTGACGTTGCGCTTGAGTTCCGCGCCGAGCGGGCCGTAATCCCAAAAGCCGTTGATGCCGCCGTAAATCTCGGACGATTGAAAAATGAACCCGCGCCGCTTGCACAGCGACACTATTTTCTCCATGAGCGGATTTTCTTTTGGCTCGGCCATATGTTCTAAAGTTCAGAATTCAAAATTTCGGGTTCAGAGTTTTAACCCTGACCGCAAACCCTGAACCAATGATTGGGTTAGCTAGTGTTCGTCAAACCGGTCGGAAAATCAATCACGAAGGCGGAAAAGAAAGTGACGGCTAACATGACAGGCAGGTGCCGATGCGGCAGTTTTTGTTTTGTGAATAACTTTTCCGCCGATGCGTGAAGTTCACGCGCGTTGCGTGAAAATTTCACACACTTCGAGTTTGCAGGGAAAATATTCCTGCGTTTTTATTGAAATTTCAGCGAAAATGCGGTTGGCACCGGTAGTGCTAAAGAATTTTTTAGAAATCCGATTGACAGGCGGTGTGATTCAAGTAAAGTTCGCCAACTGTCCCGGACGAAAAAATAAAAACTGAAAAACTGTCAACCTATGAAAAAATTCCTGAAACAAAAAGCGGCGTTCACGCTCATCGAGCTGCTCGTCGTCATCGCCATCATCGCAATTCTCGCAGCCATGTTGCTGCCCGCGCTCGCGGCGGCCAAGCGCAAAGCCCAGCGCATCAACTGCGTCAACAATCTCAAGGAAATCGGCCTGGCCTTCCGCGTCTGGGAAGGTGACAATGGCGACCATTACCCCATGGCCGTCAGCACCGCCACCGGCGGCGCGCGGGAAGTGACCGCCCAAGGTTCAATTGATGTGCCTAATCCGCAAGATGCTTTCTTGTGGAATTTCATTGTCATGTCCAATGAATTGAGCACGCCCAAGCTGCTGATCTGCACTTCGGACTCCCAGCACTCGACTGCGGCCACAAACTGGCTTCAATATCTCGGTGGTTATACCACCACTCCAGGCGCTCCCTTCACAGACCCACACACCGGGGCAGGGGTGTTCAGCAGTTATTTCATATGCGGTGACACGACGGAAGCTTATCCCCAAATGATCCTTTCGGGCGATCGCAACATTGGAACGGTCGCGCAGCTTTCATCAGCGCCTCCGGCTAACATGAACGGGTATGGAACCAACGACCAAAAGTTTGCAAGCGGGCATGTCTGGTATTGGACGGCTAATGATTTGCACCAAAAAGTTGGCAACCTGGCCATAGCCGACGGCAGCGTCCAGCAAACGACGGCTAATGGCTTGTGGACCACATTGGAGGCCGCCACAAACGGCGCGATCACGCCGACGCCATACTATTGTTTTCCATGATCATCTGTTTGACGATAAACAGGGCATCCGCAAGGGTGCCCTGTTTTTTTGCTTTCACATCGCTTGAGGCTGCGACTAATTTTCAGAAACGTCGCCGCCATTTTTCCTTTCCAACTTTTGCAAACGCCGTTGTCCGGCAAAAAAATTCTGTAGCAACGCGCGGCATTCTTCCAGCCGCACGCCGCTGGTGATCTCGCAGCGGTGATTCAACGTCGGGAATTGCAGCAGGTTCATTGCGCCGCCCGCCGCGCCGCCTTTGGGGTCGTTTGCGCCAAACACCACGCGAGCGAGTCGCGTGTGGACAATCGCGCCGGCGCACATCGGACACGGCTCCTTGGTGGCGTAAAGCGTGCAGTCCGTCAGCCGCCAGTCGCCGACGGCATTTTCCGCCTGCGTGAGCGCGAGCATTTCCGCATGAGCCGTCGCGTCCTTCAACAATTCGATTTGATTGAACGCGCGCGCGATAATTCTGCCTTCGCGCACGACAATCGCGCCGACCGGCACTTCGCCATTTTCATAAGCCCTGGCCGCCTGGCGCAGCGCCTCGCCCATGAAATAATTGTCACTGTGCAAATCAATGACGGGTTCGCTCATTTTGTTTCCTCCAAAGTCCAATCATTTTGCCCATCAGGATGACAATGACAATGCGCCGCGAAAAATCCGCCGCGAAACTGCCAGAACCACGGCCAGATTTTTTCCGCGTCCGTCCGTGGAATTTTCAACCCGGAAATTTTTTCACGCGCGAAAAAATCAAAGTGTCCTTCCGCGTGAACCGGCGGCAGTGATTTTAATTTCACCTTCACCTCGAACAAAAACATCAGCCAGTGTGTCTGGCCTTGATAGCCATGCTCGCTGACGATTCCGGCCAAATGTAAATCCGGGGCCGAAATTTTTATTCCAATTTCTTCTTCCGCCTCGCGGCATGCGCAGGCGTATGGCGATTCGCCGATGTCCATTTTTAATTTTCCGCCGCACGGACTCCAGTAGCCGCGATTTGGCTCCTGCGCGCGCTTAAGCAAAAGGATCTCGTCGCGCTCGTTGAAACAATAAAGCAGCGTCGCGATCTTGTAAGGCAAAACCAAGGGCATTGATGATTTATGATTTGCGATTTATGATTTTTCCGCGAGTCGCACAACCGCCTAAATCGTAAATCATAAATCATAAATCGTAAATTCTTCATTGCCGCCGCGAGCCAACGATTTAGAATCCCGTTTTCAAATTGATGAAAACTTTCAACATCGCAGCTCTGGCCGGCGACGGCATCGGCCCGGAAGTCATGCGTGAAGCCGTCAAGGTTTTGCGCGCGACGGAAAAGAAATTTGATTTCAAACTTGAGATCACCGAAGCGCCCGTCGGCTGGGCGGGAATTGACGCCGCCGGAAAAGCGCTGCCCGATACGACGCTGGCGCTCTGCAAAAAATCGGACGCGATTCTGTTCGGCTCCGTCGGCTTGCCGGACCGCGACCCTACGATTCCAAAAGAGGAACGCCCCGAACGCGCCGCGCTGCTGCGAATCCGAAAAGAATTTGGTTTGTTCGCGAATTTGCGGCCGGTGAAATTGCCAAAAATTCTTTCACACGCCTGTCCGCTCGCTAAAGAACGCCAGGGCGATGGCATTGACATTTTGGTGGTGCGCGAACTGACCGGCGGAATGTATTTTGGCCAGCCGAAAAAGACCGAGGATATCGGCGGTGGAAATTTTCGCGCGATTGACACGATGGTTTATACGACGCCGGAAATCGAGCGCATCGCGCACGTCGCGTTCAAAGAGGCACAGAAGATACGCCGCAAGAAAGTCACAAGCATTGACAAGGCGAACGTGCTGGAGAATGGAATTCTTTGGCGAGAAGCCGTGACACGCGCCCATAAAAATTATCCTGATGTGACGCTGGAACATATGTTTGTGGATAATGCCGCGATGCAACTCATGCTGCGTCCGACACAATTTGACGTGATACTCTGTGAAAATATGTTCGGCGATATTTTGAGCGACGAGGCGGCGGCGCTCGGCGGTTCGCTGGGAATGCTGCCCAGCGCGAGCCTCGGCGCGACAATTGGCGATCCGAATTTCGATTTTGAAAAAACTTTTGGCCTTTACGAGCCGGCAGGCGGCACCGCGCCGGACATCGCCGGAAAAAATCTGGCGAATCCCATCGCCCAAATTTTGTCTGCGGCGATGATGTTAAGCCACAGTTTCGGGCAGTATCCGGCGGCGAGCGCGATTGAAAATGCCGTGGCCAAAGCAATTGAAGCAGGCAACCGCACCGGCGACATTTTCAGTCCAACTGAATTGAACGTCCGCAAAGTCGGCACGCGCGAAATGGGCGATGCGATTGCAACGCTAATTTAACGGATTTCGAGTTCGTTGATTTAAGTCGGTGAGCGGTTACTTGACTGCCGCTATTTTAATTTCCCATTACAATCCTGTTGAAAGTTGCAGGACTTGAAGTTTGACCAGTTTGACTTCACAAAAAAAAGGGCGGCCATTGCTGGCCGCCCCGTGATGAATGCCGCCGCAGTTACTGCTGCGTGGTGATGAAGTAGAACCGCTTGTTAGGCAGGTTGGTTTCGGTAAAGGTCGCGGCGGCCGAACTGAATTGTCCGCCATTAACGACCGTGAAGGGATCCGTCAAATTGTCCGCGCGCCACAGGGTTGAAGCCTGGGTGGTGACAGCGGTGAAGTTGAGAAACACCTGGTTATTAGATACGGAAACGCTGACGGGGCTGACGCCCTGCGGAATGGAGGTTGCCGCCGCCCAGGAACCGCCGTCGTATTGCGCGCCCGGCGTGACGTGATTGGTGCTGACATAGTTCTGCGGCACGAAGGCGCTGTTGATGGTGGGGAACCGCGTGAGCGAGCCGTTGGTCGAATAGTTGGCGGCGTAATAGACCACGCGGTCAATAATATTGCCGCTACCACCTCCGCCATTATTACCGTTACGAAGGACGATCAAACTGCTGTTCGTAACGTTTAGTCCCAAGCCGGCTGCCAATGTTGAGGCGTAGTAGGGGGTGGTGAGGCCAGGCGTTTCCGGGCCACCATTGTAAACCACCACGGAACTGGAGGAAGACAGGCTTACACCGCTGCCAATGGCATAAGAGTCGAACATCAATTTGCTAGTATTGCCGTAGTCCAAAGTC
Organism: Verrucomicrobiia bacterium; assembly: GCA_036268155.1. Lineage (GTDB taxonomy): Bacteria > Verrucomicrobiota > Verrucomicrobiia > Limisphaerales > UBA11358 > UBA11358. The sequence goes on from DATAUQ010000141.1 coordinate 4,513, forward strand.
CATCCCGCCGCCAGATCGCTACCAGAGAGGTTGGCCACCTCGATGTATTGGTCGTTGGTGGCGACGCCAATGGTGTCGGTGGCGCGCTCCAGCGGATTGAAATGCGGCGCGGAGGTATTCGTGGTCGGATTGGCGAGGAATTCGGTGATCGCCATTTTTTGCTCATCCACGGTGGGCACATAGACGGTCTCCATGGTGTTGAACGAATTGCCGCTGGTGGAAGTAACGCCGACATTGACCAAATAGTTGCTGCCCGAATCACCGCTCATCGGAGTGAATGTGAAGACTGCATTGCCAACCGCCCCGTTATTAAGAACGGTCAATGAGGCGCTGGCGGGCAAACCATCTGTCACGGGTGTCAGTGTCACATTGCCGCCTTCCGGGTCGGCAATGCTGATGTAAGTAGTCTGTGTTTCACCCGGGCGAAGAACGTTTTCGGTGTAGCTGTTGGTCGGGGCATCACCTTTGCGGGCATTGGTAAGCACGTTGGTGGTGCTGATGTAAGAGATGATGTCGGCGTCACGGGTGGGAGTGAGTTCGAAGGTGCCGTAGTAATTATTCAATACACCATAAATCGTCACCGGACCGGTGGGCACGGCCTTGCCGGGAATGTCCGTATAACTGCTGATATAAAGCTGCACAGACTGGCCGACGTCATTGATGAAAGAAATACTAATCATGGAATTAGTTTTTACATGATAAAGATTATTGGTGATGTAGTCATTACCGCTTGAACTAAAGGTGGAACCCGCATCAAGAGTGACATTCGAGGCCACCAGATAGGTGGATTCCATGGCGTGCATGGCGACTGGATTGCCCAAAATGTTCGGGTCGAAGGCCAGCGGCTGCGGCGTCGGCAAAGGATTGCCTGTGCTGAGAATGGTGACCGAAGTCAGGGAATTGGAATAGTCAGGCTCCAATTCCAATAATTGTTGGAACGTGGCCATGGGACCGGTGACCTGGACCAGTGCTCCTGCTGGAGGACAATTGGAGCCGCCGGCGTGGGCCCAGTAAACGCAAATGCCCGCCGTGGCATCCTGCATGAAGAACTCCGGCCCGGCACTTGTGGTGAGGTTCGTCCAAGTGGTGACGATGCCCTGGATGGTGACCAACGAGGCGGTGTTGGTGGGATTGAACCCGCTGTCCACCATGCTGCGCACCTGGGCAATGGTCAGGAAAGGCGCAGGATTGACTTTGAGAACGGCCTGAGAACTATTCGTGGTGTAATAGGCGGTCGCGTTGGTGATGGTGACAAAATATTTGCCCGACTGATTGGTGTTGAGGTTGGACAGCGGGAGAGAGGTGCTGGTGGCACCGACAATGATGTTGGTCACAAGCGTGTTCGTGTCGGGAATCCATTTCCATTGGTAGGCCACATTTGGAACGCCATGCGCCGTCACGTTGAATGTTATCCCATCCCCAATGATGTTCGTGGAGCCAATCGGCGATATATCAGAATCAATTGTCGGCGGAATGGGATTGGCAATTACGGACACTTGCGCCACACGGCTCGTGACTGAACCGGACATATTCGTGATGACAACCTGATAATTGCCGGATTGAGCAATCGCTGCGGAGGAAAATTGCAATGTCGCGGTGGTGGAGCCGGAAATGGTTCCGCCTTCGTAGCTGCCGTCAACCAACGGCGTGTTCAAATCGGGGGAATACCATTGATAGTAGAGCGTCTGGCCGCCGGTGGTGGTGCTAACCGACAGGCTGAACGTGCTGCCGATCAGGTTGTTGAGAGAGTCGGACGGTTGCGAAATCATCGCCGGTGTCGTGCTTGGCACGAAAGCCACACCTTTGAAGTCTGTGAGGGCGGGCGCGGTGGCCAAAGTTATCGCCTGGTCGGTAGTGTCACTGGTAGCCGTAAAAGCGCTTGTATCCGTGATCTTTCTCAACGTGTTGGCCGACGACTCGCCCGTGATGCTGTAAAGAACCGGATTTGGGCCGCTAAAATCCACGGCCAACCCCTCGGCTGAAGCGGTCAAACCATTGACCGTGCCAAATGTAAATTTTTTCGTCCAAGAGCCGCCGCTGTAAACCCATTTCTGAATACCAGCCGAGCTGTCGGCAATGTAGGCGACCGTGCCCGCAGGGTTGATGGCAAAATCGTAGGGACTTGTTCCAGCCGCGACAATCAGGGTTGGTGACGCGGTGCTGCTGGTCGGAATTCCACTGAAGGCATTGATGCCAACATTGGGAGACGAACCCGAAGTTACATAGAGATTGCCGTTGAAAATTCTGATCACCCGGGCATTGGAAGGGGTGGCTGCTGATATTTGAACGGGTATTCCCCCATTCGCCGAATACCATTCACCGCCTGCGGAGCCAGCCAGCCAATAGTTGACGCCGTCAGATACTACGCTGCGAATGTTGGCTCCGCTATACATGGTGGTGGGGCCGGTTACGACACGCGAATAATTTCCCCCAGCATCCACTTTTTCAACGATGCGAGCGACAGTAGTGGCATTAGAAGTGGCAATGCCTAATGTTCCCGCGTCGGCGTCGTATCCGCCAAAAGTCAGGATGGTTCCATCCGTGGAGCGCACAATATAATTTTCAGTGCCGGAATTGCCCGCCCCGGTAAGCCGGCCAGTTCCGCTGCTGGGAATGCTGATGGTCTGCACCGGGCTGCCCTGATTGGCGGTTGATGGCTGATATTCCAAAACGGCCACAGCCGCAGCAGCAGAGCTTAATGATGTTGAACCATCGCCATATTGTGATACGACGATATTGCCAGTGGTGAAGGGCGCCGCGTGTGCAGCCGAGACTAGAGCACAAGCAGCCAGCAGACCGCCAATTTTTTTGAGGTTTGATCTCATGTTTGTGTTTATGTTTATTTATTTAGTTTTGTAGTGTTAATTCCGATAGATGTCCCAAATGATGTCCCCATTGTCCTTCTCCGCACGGTGGGCGCCGGTGTTATCGGGCGCGCCGTTGGTGACATAACTGCGCTTGTAAAAACTGGAATGGCCATCAAGAAAAACCAGATTGGCTCCGGTGCCCCCGTGCCTTTTGGGAAACACATAGCTGCGGTTGCAGGGGTATATGCCGTTGCGGCTGTCGTCCGAGATGCCGCCCGGCAGATAGTTCTCCAGAGTGGGGCTGAAGGTGGACTCGGAAAGAAAGACCGTGGCAGTGGCGTTCGGAATCTGGGTGATTTTTGGCATTTGCGGATAGGTCAGTTTGCCGTAGGTGCTTGTAATGGGTGTGGTGGCCTTCAAATCAATGTTCATCACCAAACTGAAGAAGCCGTATTTGCCGCCATCAAGAAAAGTGTCATTCTCGGCTGCCTGCGCGGAGGGGCACATCCAAATTTTGCCCACGTCATTGCCTGGAAAAGGAAATTTTACCTGATACGCGCCAGCGGCGTTAAAATAGTCTGCCAGCGTTTTGCTGCCTACAAGTTGAGGCAGGGTGTTAAACCAAGCCAGCGGATCCTGTGGACTGCCCGGCCCGGTTGTGGCAACGGTGTCCGGCGCGTATGTTCCGGTATTGTCTGTGCCATCCCTAGGCAGCAGATCCTGGTTGTCGCCGGCATAAATCTGCACCGCAATACCCCATTGACGCATATTGGAAAGGCATTGGATCGTCCTGGCCCTGTCCTTGGACTTGGCCAGTGCGGGCAAAATCATGGCGGCCAGAATTGCGATGATGGCGATGACGACGAGCAATTCAATCAGGGTGAAAGCCCCGCAAGCCGGGCTGCGGCCTAAAGCCCGATTCGAACTGGACGACTGAATGTGGTCAATGCGATTCATTTATTTGGAGGGGTTAATTTTGCACAAGGATTTCATTTGACACGCAACCTTTGTGAAACATTTTGTAAACAAACCGGCGTGGCGCAGAATTTTCCGTCCTGTATTCCGGATGCGAATACACTGATTGCGTGTTTTTTCACAATTTTTTTCTTGATCCCTCCCTTGTCGCTCCCAACCGATACCCTTATCGCATATTTTTTTTGCACCCACAAGCACTTTTCTAAAAATTTATTCACAAATTTCACGGTATTCACAACGCCACCTGTGAACCGTCCTGAAAAAATTTTCATAGGCGCGTGTGAACAAACAGATTAGCATCCGTGTCAGATTTTCACGGCCCTGCATTAAAAATTCAAAATGAAAAAAATAATCTGGTTTTTACTGATGGCAACCGCTGTCTGCATCCACGCGGCTGATGTCGCGCCAACCAATTCACCCGCCACCAATGCGCCACCCGCACAAAATGACGCGGCCACAATTCCCGACGCGACGCACAAGCCGGTCTTCACGACCAACACCGTCACCATCACCGGCCAGCGTGTGAAATATGTGGCCGAGACAGGAATGCTGCCGATCCTCAAAGAGGACGGCGCGACACGCGCGTCCGTTTTCTACATCGCCTACACGCGCCTCGGTGAAACGAACATATCCGCGCGACCCGTCACCTTTTGTTTCAACGGCGGCCCCGGCTCGTCGTCCGTGTGGCTGCACCTCGGCGCGCTCGGCCCACGCCGCGTGAAGATGAATCCTGACGGCACGCTGCCAAAACCTCCGTTCGGACTGGTGGACAATGAATATTCCATTTTGGGCGCAAGCGATCTGGTTTTCATTGATCCGATCGCTACGGGTTTCAGCCGCGCGGCGAAGGATGAAAAATCCGACGCATTTTTTGGCGATTCCGCTGACCTCGATTCCGTCGGCGAATTTATTCGTCTTTGGACGACGCGACACGAGCGCTGGCTCTCGCCAAAATTTTTGTGCGGCGAAAGTTACGGAGTTTTTCGCGCCGCCGGTCTCGCCGACCATTTGCGTTTGCGTTACGGAATGTATTTGAACGGGCTGATTCTCGTCTCCGGCGTTTTGGATTTTGCGACCATCTGGAACAATGCTGGCAACGACTTGCCGTATCCGCTTTATCTGCCCGCTTTCACGGCGGCGGCGCAATTCCACAAAAAATTGCCCGACGATTTGCAAAACGATCTGCCCAAGGCGCTCGCCGAGGCGCGCGAATTTGCGAAGGGCGAATACGCGTCGGCCTTGCAAAAGGGCGATTCACTTTCCGCCGACGAGCATAAAAAAATCGCCGCTGAACTCGCGCGGCTCACCGGCTTGAAACCGCAGGTCATCGAGGACAACAATCTACGGATTGACGAGGGCGTTTTCCGCAAACAATTGCTGCACGACAAAGGTTTGATTCTCGGCGCTTACGACGCACGCATCACTGGGCGTGACGATGACGCGGCCTCGCCAATACCCGATTTTGATCCGTCCGACGCAGCGGTGCGCGGGCCGTTTTCAGCGGCGATCAACAATTATGTCCGCAGCGAGTTGAAATTTGAAGACGACCTGCCCTACGAAATCATCGCCGGCGTGCAGCCGTGGAATTACGGCGTCCGCAACAATTACGCCAGTGCGGGCGACAAGCTCGCGTCCACGATGAATCAAAATCCATACATGAAAATTCTCGTGTTCGGCGGACGGTGCGATCTGGTTTGTCCGATTGACACGGTGCATTACGCGCTCGACCACATGACGCTCGCCGCAGATTATCGCACCAACATCACCTATGCCGAATTCGATTCCGGCCACATGATGTATATCAACCTGCCGGACTTGCAGAAAATGCAGAAAGATTTGGAAATTTTTTTGAAGCCGTGAAATGCGGGGCGCGGACGGCTCGTCCGCGAATTCGGTGACAACGCACGGGCGAACCGCCCGCGCTCCGATCATTCACGAACTTTGATCAATGTTTTTATCGCGCGATTTCCCGCCGCCATTGATTGGAACAATTCCGGCAACTGGCTCAACGGACATTCGCCATCCACAAAATCTTTCGCGCGGATCACGCCCGCCTCGATGAATTCCAGCGCGCGGCGGATGGTGCGCGGCGTGTGATGGAAACTCGCGAGCAACGTGAGATTGGAATAATGGACCAACGCCGTGTCGAATGAAATTTTTGTGCCCGCCTCGCAACCGCCAAAAAAGTTCACCGAGCCGCCTTTGCGAACGAGATGCACGGCGGCTTCCCAAATCTCGACGCGGCCAACTGCTTCAATCACCGCATCAAATTTTATTTCCGTAGCCGCGCGGATTTTTGCGGCCAAATCCGCGCCGTCGCCGATGTCAACAATCTGATTCGCGCCGAGTTTTTTAGCGGCGTCCAATCGCGCCGCGCGCCTTCCGGCGACAGTGACATGGCAGCCGAGATTTTTCGCGAGCGCGGCGAACATCAGTCCAACCGGCCCAGCGCCGAGAATCAAAACATTTTGCCCTGCGCGCAGTTTCAAATCTTCCACGCCTTGAACGACGCACGCCAGCGGCTCGGTGAGCGCGGCGTCGCGGAAATCGGTTTCCGGTTTGAGGCGCAGAAGATTTTTTTGGACGAGCCGAGCCGGGACGACGATGGATTCCGCGTAGGCGCCGTTGAGGAACAATAAATCTTCGCAAAGATTTTCCTGATGATTTTTGCAGAAAAAACATCCACCGCACGGCGCGGAATTGGCGGCAATGACGCGGTCGCCGATTTTCCAATCGGTAGGGCGCGCCACTCCGTGCGCGCCGTCAGCGGGCAGAGGACTGCCCGCCCTACCATCCGCGATTTCGCAAATTATGCCAGCAAGTTCATGGCCGAAGACAGCTGGCGGCACGATCATTTTGGCGTGATAGCCGCGTTTGAAAACTTTCAGGTCGGTTCCACAAGTGAGCGCGGCCTCGATGCGGAGGCGGACTTCGCCCGGTTTGAGCGCAGGCGGCGCGAAGTCTTCAATCTGGATTTTTTCCTGCCCATGCAGGACGGCGGCTTTCATGCAGGCAGTCTATGGGCGCGGATGGTAAAAGCGGAAGGAAAGTTTTTGACCTCCGGACAACGAAATCATTGATCCATCCATTGCCCGCGGATGATGGCTTTGGATTGCGGCGTGAGCGGCGGCAACCCGCTTTGTTTTGTGAAGTTGGCATCAAATCCCCACTTGCGGCTTGGTGCGTTGTAATATTTAGTGGTCGCCTGTTGGTAATTGGTTGCATATTGGCTGGGAAACATGACGACTATGGAACCATTATAAGTCAACGTATAACCGGAATTATCATTCCAGCTCTCAAGCAAACGCATAAAGTTTTCAACGCCGCCGCTGTAGATTGCATTGGTTGACTGAACAATGCCTTCAAGCATCGCTGCGTTGACTGTGGTATTGCCCGGTGTTGGGCCTCCGGTGGTATCGGTTGACTTATTAGCAAAAGTGCTGTTGGCATCATTCCAAGCGGTGGAAAGGACGGTGATGGCGTCGGCCATAAGCGCGGCCGGATAAGTATAAGTCGTGTTGGTTCCTTGACCGAGTTGGGTGCCACCATTGCCGAAAATATTGTAGTTGCCCCAGACATACATGGGCATCCGCGTGACCACGGTAAAGCCATAAGTTGATGGCAGATTCGTCCCATTCATGACACGCACGGCTGGAAGAGTCGTGCCGGTCAAGGGAACGGCATTATAGACATAAATCGAGTCAATTGGATGATTTTTATGGCTGGAGAGAGAGCATTGCGCATTATAGATATTGCCGCCATTGGCCGCCGTATTGGTAACCCAAAGATTGAATTTTGAAATGTCCAACTGGACGGCTTGGACGGCTTTCGGAGGGCCGGAGCCGTTATTCCAACCTTCGCGCCAGTCGTAAAAAATAGCGTTCGTCACAAATGAGTAGCCGGCGTATTTGACATTCGTATAGCAGTCAACGCCAGCAGTCCGGTTTGTGACGACGTTGTTAGTATAGAAGCCGGTGGGGGCTGCATTACTAAGTATGAAAAAATCATACGGCACTTGAGTTAGCGGTGAAGCATTGTTGGCTGCATCCTGATAATACATGATCATGTTGGTGCCGGTGGGCGTCGAACTGTTGATGCCGGTTGGAAAATTGGTGAGGTAAAGGTCGGCGGCGTTGGCCAGATATATCTGGCCGTTGGTCGAATACGCCGCTGAAGTTCCCATGGCATAAGCAGGCGGCGGCAGGCTAATGATGCCCTCAACAGTGGCGGGATTATTGTTCGTGCCGATCGGCATAGTTAGCTCGTGGGCATTGTTAATTGGGGTAAATTTGAAATTTCCAGAGGGCGTGCCGCCGTTGGCATCAGTCTTGCCAGTAACAAAAGGGTCAGTGCCGCTGGTGTTGACCGTGGCATGTGCGCTGACGGTTGAATTATAGGTAGGATGCGCACCGCCCGACCAAATGCCTGCATTGGAAAACACCGCCCCATTGATGGGCATGTTAGCGCCCGGATCAATCTCCAGATTGATGTTATAAAAAATGGCAAACTGGAAAAGAGGAATGGAAGCAAATTGCAGTGTTTCGCTGACGGTGGCCGGCACATTGTAAGCGGACACACCCGACACATTGATCGGCGAGGCCTTGGCGCTGATAGTGCAAGCCTGCGCCAAACCATACAAACCGACGTATTGCGAGTTTAATGGCACCGTGTTGGTTGATTGCGTATCGAGCAGGACATAGATCCCGTTGGTGTGCGCGCCCGTGGGATCACCGAATGTGTATTGGATGGGCCAAGTGGACTGATTAACCGGCAGCGAAGCATAAAAGTCCGCTGTTGTGAGACTTTGATAATGAAAGTCACTTTCCATCTGCGATAGCACCGTTTCAACGGCCGCCTCGGCCGCGCCCGAACTCATGTTATACTGGTTGTTCCGTTCGGTGATTTTGGCATTGCCGGCGACCCAATACATGATGCTGCCAAAGATGAGCAGCGCCACCGCCAAAAATATTATCGTAATGGTCAATGCAAATGCCTTATTGCGGTGCCGGACTGGTCTGGATGTGATTTGCATAAAATTCCTTTTTCTTCAATCAAGCGCTCGACGGCAGACCCGCGTCCGCAACTGGTAATAATTATATTCATTCAGTCCCTGATTGGTGCCGATGAAGGCGATGGGATACTCCCATTGGGAAAATTGCAATATCATCCGATAGACCTGATTGTTCACCAGATTGTTCGTCACCAGGTTGCCCTGAAAATCCTCGGCATCGAAAACAATCGTATTTGTAATGTAACCAACCAAGGTGACGGTCGTGGCGGCGCTGTTGGAATCCACCATATATGCCCTCAAGTAATTGGTTGGCACGCTCGTATCCAAATAGTATGTCGTATAAGGAACCACCGAGTTCGTGGTCTGAAAAATCTGCAGTGCCCCGCCCTGCGCGCCGTTGTTTCCAGAAATAGCCTGGAAGGTTGTGGGATCCCCGGGCGTCAACAGGTTTCCAACCTGCAACGTTTTCGCCTGCCGGATGTCGTCCCGGATTTGATTCAGCGCCTTGCGGGCATCTGCAGTGGCAGTCAACTTGGTCGCGGCAATCGTATAAATGCGCAACGCGAAGATCTGGATGGCGATCATCACACCGATGAAAATGACCAGATAAATCCCGACGGAAATCATCATTTCAATCAGCGTAAAGGCGGAAATGTTCATCCGGCGCGGACGGGACTGGATGTTTTGAAATAATTTCATTGGTCAGGCGCGCGCTGCGTGATCGCGGTATTGGTGCATAATTTGCCGTCAAGGGGAAACGTCCAGACGCAGTCCGAACGGATCTGCCGCAAAGGTGGATAGAGCGAAACATTCGTCACCGTGATGTAGTTTGTGATGTAAATTGGAGATCCGGTTGATGGAACGTCCAAGGAGTCAAGTTGGGAATAATTAGTGTGGCTGGTCACGTCTTGATTGGTTTGCACGCCGGCATTGTTATACAGCCGTATTTCATCAGCCGTCCCCGGCCCGTTCGTTATGGGATACATCTGCGTATCCCATTGCGCCGAAATCGCCTGCTCCATTCCCTGCTGTGCGATTGACTGCGCCGCCAGCGACATCGAACTCAATTCCGCCATGCGGTTGGCCTGCACATAACCGTAAATCAACCCGCTGACCGTCATCCCGAAAATCAGGAACGAAATCAGGATTTCCATCAGGGTGAAAGCAGCGCGACTCGCCCGTCCATTTACTTGTGCCAAACGCAAAGTCATAAACTAAAGAATAAATCCAATCCAACTTCAACAAACCCAGCACTTCACATACCACAACGACGAGTTGAAATTATTCCCAGCAAGCGGCTTATGACCTCCGCAATCCCTGTCGCGAAAATTGACAAATGTGTCCACAATCAAAGCTCAACACATCAATGTCCGTCCCGGCGGCGTCTTCACAAAATTCGTCTCGCGCAAATAAACTGGCTCCAGTTTTTCGCCTGCGCTGAAATCGCCACGATTGGCAGCCAGTTTTGCCAGCGTCGCGGCATCCGGGAAAATTATCCGGCCATTTGGAAACCATCGCGTCACTTCCGGCCCGATCAAAATTTCCCCGGCATTCGCGCACGATTCAACTTCCGCCGCCGTCACAATTTTCAATGCCCCAATCTCCTTCAGGCCATCCACCGAAACTTTGTAAGTCGCCAGGTAAAATTCGCCGCGCTGCGCGTCAACGACCACATTCACGCGCCCAAAAATTTTTCCAGCCTGCGCCTGCGCCGCCAGACATTCCACGCTGCTGATGCCAAGCAACTTCACATCGCGCGCCAGTTGCCAGCCCTGCGCGATGGACAGCGCCACGCGGATGCCCGTGTAAGAACCCGGCCCCAATCCGACCGCAAGAGCTTCAATTTCTTCGCGCCCGATTTTTGCCGACGCCAGGACTTTTTCGATCATGCCGAACGCATTCGTTCCGCGCCCGCCGGTTTCGGAGGCCTCGGCCAGCACATCGCCGTCGCGCGCGAGCGCCACGCTCCGTTGCGACGAGGAAAATTCAAGCGCCAGAATCGTCATAAAAAGTCGTCGTAAATAATTTTCCGTTCCGACTCGCCCACGATTTCAATTTGCGCCTTCTTCAAATCGTAAATCGTAAATCGTAAATCGTAAATTCTCTCCGCCCACTCAATCACCGCCACGCCGTCCGGCGACAAAAATTCAGCGATGCCCGCCGACAAAATCTGCGCCTGTGTTTCCAACCGGTATAAATCCAGATGAAATAATTTCAACCGCCCGCCGCCATATTCGTTCACCAAAGTAAAAGTCGGCGAATGGACACGCACGGAAATTCCCAGCCCGCGCGCAAGTCCTTTCACGAACTGCGTCTTGCCCGCGCCCAAATCACCGGACAGCGCGATGACAAATCCGCTTTGCGCCGCGCGGCCAAATTTTTCGCCGAGCGTTTCCGTCTCCGCCGGACTATGCGAAATGAACGTAGCCATGTGCGTTGAGTTTGTGCGAACCGCTTTTGTCGCGGATCAAAATACCTTCGCCTGCGACGATTTTTCCGATGCAGCTTAATTTCAACTTTGGAAATTTCTTCTTCCATGCATCGAGTAATTTCACCGCGTCTTTGCTGGCGATTGTGAAAAATAATTCAAAATCCTCGCCGTCCGTCAGCGCGGCGATGAATGCGGGTTTGGCGGCGGAACTTTGCTTCGCGCGCAATTTTGCCTCGCGTGAAATGGGGATCGCCGATTTCAAAATTTCCGCGCCGGTTTTGCCAGCATTCAAAATGTAACGCAAATCGCCCGCCAATCCGTCGCTCAAATCAATCATCGCGTGGACCGGAAATTTTTCCGCGAGCCAGCGCGCCTCGGCCAGTCGCGGCTCGAAGTCCAGGTGTTTTTCCGCGAGGGAACCGCCGAGTTCGCCCGTCACAAAAATCGCATCGCCAATTTTTGCGCCGCTCCGTAAAATTTGTTTTCCGCGCGGAACGGTTCCGAGCAGCGAAATTGAAATCAGAATTCGTTCGGGATTCGTCGTCGTCTCGCCACCGACAATCGCGACGCCGTGTTCGCGCGCCAAAGCATTTATCCCGTCGTAAATTTTCCCCGCAAATTCCGCATCAAAATTTTCCGGCAGCGCAATCGTCACAAGCGCGGCGGTCGGCGTTCCGGCCATCGCCGCGATGTCGCTCAAGCAGCGGGCGAGCGCTTTGCGCCCGATTTTTTCCGGCGGCGTTTCGCGCGTGAAATGAAATCCTTCGACGACGGCATCCGTCTTGAACAAAAGCAATTTGTCCGCCACGCCCAGATCCAGCACGGCGCAATCATCGCCCGCGCCGGTCACGACGGATTCATTTGTCGGCAGCGCGTGCGTCAGTTTGGCGATGAGTTCAAATTCATTCATGCCTGCGGATGTTGATTTTGCCAGAGCAGCAATCCAAAATTCGCGGCGTTGAACAGTGCGTGCGCGGTGATCGGCGCGAGCAGGTTGTCGGTTTTTTCGTAAAGCCAAGTCAGCGCGAGTGCGAACGCGAACAGCGGCACGAACGTCGGCGCGTTCAGATGGATCAGCGCGAATAAAAAACTGACGCCAAGCCATGCGAGCCTTGGCCAGCCGAGTTGCTTGACGAACGGAAACAGCATCCCGCGAAAAATAAATTCCTCCGCGACCGGCGCGATCACGACCGCGAACACGCCGAGATAAATGGTCGTCCAAAGTGATTTCGCATCCGTCACGAGTTTCACGGCGGCTTGATCTTCCGGCGGCCAGCCGAATTTTTCCAGCGCATGGATGGACGCGCCTTGCAGCAGCAGCACGACCGGCAAAACGACGATGATGAATCCCACCGCCGTGAGCAAAGCATGTTTCAACCTTGGCCCTCGAAAACCAAACGCTTCGCGCCAGCCGGTTTGATGCTGTCGCAAAAAAAATGAAATCAGCACCCACGATGCGCCTTGAAAACAAAGCGTGCCGACCACAATGGTGCCAAAATTTTCATTGTGGTTGAAACCGCGGATGCCGAGTTTGTGTAGCAGGCCGATGGCGACCGTGCCAAGGCACACGCAGGCGATCTGCCTCGCGCACAATTGCGTCACGGCCTCGGCCCGCCACGGTTTTTTCGACAACATGATTTCAGCTTATCGCGGCGGCGTGGCGGAGACGATGCAAAATTAAGCGCGATGAAGCCGAAGGCACATGTCATCATGCCGGATTACAAGCAGACGGTATTAAATCCGCAGATGTCGCAGATTTTCGCAGAAAGCATTTTCTGAAATCTGTGCAATCCGCGCAATCTGCGAATAACACTCTGCGCCTCGTCGTCTCTGCGGTTCATTTTTTCTGCTTCATATGCCGGTGGACGAAGAAATAATAAAGTCCGCCAAGAAAAATCATCGCGCCGCCGAGCCAGAGCGCGACGTGATGCAATTCGCCGTGCATCAGTTGTGCGTCCTGACCCGCCTTGACGCCGACGTAGCACAGCACCGAGCACCAGATCGTCGAACCGAGCAGTGTGAAGATGGAAAATTTCAGGTAATCCATCCGCGCGATGCCAGCAGGAATGCCCACAAGTTGCCGCGCGCCCGGCAGCAGCCGCGCGATGAACACGCCCATCGCGCCGTAATGCGTCATCCAACGCTCGGCCTTCTCCAATTTTTCCGGCGGGAACAAAACGAATTTTCCAAAGCGCAAAACGAGTGGGCGGCCGGCGAACCGCGCCAGCCAATACATGATCGTCGCGCCGAGCCACGAGCCGAACGCGCCCGCGATGACGATGCCCGCGAATCCCAGCGGAATCTGTCCCGCGTCCGCGAGATGCGCGGCGGGCGGGATGATGACTTCGCTCGGCAGCGGCAGAAATGAACTTTCCATCGTCATCAGCAGCACGATGACCGGATAACCGGCGGTCTTGAGCGCGGCGAGATACCACGCGATGAGCGGCTGGAAAAATTGTTTTAACATTGGCGGTGGCGAACGATCCGATTAACGGTCAAACAACATCATTTCCGCAAAAATCTTTTTGGGATAACCGGCTTTCGACCATGAATGATTTCGTGCGCTATAACTCCAACCGCGTTGCTCCAACTGTTTTGCAAATTCCTCGCGATTCAAATTCAGGCAACTTAATGCGCGGCGACGCCACAATTCAATCACCAGCCGATTAAATAATGCTTCACTCGTGAAGCTGCTTGTGCCGTTGTTAAGGCAGGTGTCAAAAACTTCTGAAAGAACAGTTGCCGAATCTTCGGTTGCGGCGACTTTCGGCAGTTTTGATATTTTGGGAACTTTAGCCGGTTTGTAAAACGTCAAAATCATTTCGCCCGCCAGCACGTTCGCAGAGTTTTTCTTTTTGTGCATTGACCAGATTACATCTCCGGTTTGCGTGATGGCGGCTTTAAGTTCTCCGCCACATTCACTCGCAGTTTCAAGAATTGTGGCGAAGTAACTTGTGTCCCAATGTTGAAAGACTATCGAGAGCCAGCGGTCAGGCTTCAAAAGGCGGAAGCAAGTTTCAATGCTGCGTGCCAAACTTTTTTTATAGTGTTCTTCGGTGTGTTTCTGCTCGCCGCCGACGATGGTTTCCTGTTCGCGCGTTTCAGCCGTGACCGGAAAACCAAGCCAGTGATTCCACAAAATTGAAAGGTCAAGGTAGCTGATAAACGCACCATAAGGCGGATCGGTAAAAATATAATCCACGCTGCCCGGCTTGATGACTTTGTCCAGTGTTGCCGCGTCATGTGCCAGCACTCGAAAATCTTTTTTGCTGTCGAGCTTTAGCGAACCGCCGGAAGGTTTTTGTCGATAAGCCTGCAGATGCAATACCTCCTCTTTTGCGGCAAGCACGTTCAAAAAGCGACCGTAAAATGTTTCCCAAATCGGAAGTTCTACGGATTCAGACGCCAATTTGTAGCGATAGATGCTGAAAATGCTCGAACCACCACGGCTTTCCGCGCGGCCTTTGGCGGAAAGAAAAGTTTTGTTAAGTTTGGAAACCGATGCTGACCAAGCCAGCAACAACAAATCATGGATGACGCCTTTTTCAGTCTCAATTGCCTGCCTAATCAATGCAAGTCCAGCCAATTGGCGCGGCGTGAACATTTCGTAAAAAAATTCCGCGTCCGAATTGCGCGGCAGCCGAATGTTTTCCGGCAGTGGAAGTTTTTTCAACCAGCGTTTTGCCACAGCCTCGTCTTTTTCAATTTCAAGAACTTGTTTGCAACAAATTTGTTCCACCCGCTCGAAAGCCTGACGAAGCGGCGTGGTGGAAGGCAGCGTTGTATCGGCAATGTTACACGCAATAAAATTTGCAAACGGATTCAAATCATTCTGAATCGCGCTGCGTCCAAGCAAGAACGCTTCAACGGCTGTCACACCAGTCCCGCCGAATGGATCAAGCACAACATCACCTTCTTCCGAATACCGTTGCACATAATCGCGCACCACGTTTGCCGGACGCCGCGTGAAGTAAGGATGCACGCCATAATGCCGCGCTTCTTCCTGTCGAGCGGCAGGAATAGCTTCAAGAATCGGTTCGATATAGGCGCGATTCATTCAACTGCGAAGATAATCCGCCAAAGCCGAGAGTTCGAGGATGTCAACATGGTCTGGCGGATTTACCAAGTCATGTTCAATGCACAATACAACGGCTCGCGGAAGTTCCGTGTAGCGCAATATCTGGTAATCAAAGCGCGAAGAAAACTTCTTGATCTCAACTGGGCACGGATAAATTGGAAAACCGGAAAAACTAAATCGGCTCTTGGGACAGTCGTAGCCTTTCGTAAGGTAAAGACTCAAATCAAGTCCAAAAATTGACAATGCGCCCGCAGCGCGAAGCAAATCGGCTTCATGCACATTTTTTGTATCCGCATTTCGATGGTCGGTAACAACGCGCCGGATTTGCGAACCCGCCCAAGAAACGTCATTGGCTGATTCCTTGCGGCACGCTTCAATTTGTTTCTTCCAAAACTTACTTTGGTAATCGTGATGGAATGAAAGCGGGGAAATTACTTTCTCCAAAGTCTGCGCACGTTTTGCTCCGCGCATTGTCACAGCAGTTGGAATAAGAATGAAATGACCGTCAGGATGGATTGCCACGTCCAAATCAATCCGCTCAAAGTCGCGTTCACCCTTGAGTCCATACCAATATCGAATCGCTTCACCAATGGATTCTTCACCTTGAATCCTGTCATGTCCCACTTTTCCAGCGATTATTTTTCCGGCTTCGGAAATTTTGTGGTCACGTCCGACCGCAGTAAATGAACTGCTAGCAATGCCGTAGGGTGTTTGCAACACCACTGGACACGCGCCACGTTTGCGAAGAAACTCCTTAACGTGCGACGAAACGCTGTGAAAATAGTATTGCGGTCCGCCCGTTGCACGACTGGTTACTTTGGTTTGCTGAATGTGCATACGACACATGATTGCGCTCGTCTATTATTTTTAGCAAGTGCCGAACAGTTCACGCCTTCAAAAAATAATTCCGCTGCTTTTCACTGATTGGCATTCCAAGTTTTTCCATCACGGACAGCATATCTTCCCAGACTTTGCGCTTCTCGCTCATCGCCGCGTTGCGCAGCAGATACGACGGATGAAACGTCGGCATAAGCGGCGTGCCGCGATACGTCTGCCAGTTGCCGCGCAGTTTCGTGATGCCGACTGTTTTGCCGAGCAATCCTTCGACGGCAGTTGCGCCGAGCGCGACAATCACTTTCGGTTGAATCAAATCAATCTGCTCATGCAAATACGGAATGCACGTCGCCATTTCTTCCGGCGTCGGCTTGCGGTTGCCAGAAGTCTGGCCGGGCGTGTCTGGACGGCATTTCAAAATGTTCGCGATGTAAACATCCGCGCGCGAAAGTCCGGTGGCCGAAATAATTTTCGTCAGCAATTGTCCCGCCGCGCCGACGAACGGTTCGCCTTGCACGTCTTCGTCCGCGCCCGGCGCCTCGCCGACGAACATGAGTCGCGCGTCAATGCTCCCGACGCCGAACACGACGTTCTTGCGCGAGGCCGCGAGGTGTGGGCATTTCACGCAAACCAGCGCGCGTTCCCGCAAGGCGGCAAAGGCGGCGGCTTTTTCTTTTGGGTCAAGCGATGCGGAAGTCGGCGCGTTCACGTCCGGCAACGCGAGAGAAAGTTCTGCGCGTTTTGGCGGCGGAGTTGAAGTTGGCGCAGATTTTTTTTGCGGCGGCTGCGAAAGCTCGCGCAACGTTTCGTTTGAAACGGCGACGTGCCGTGTGCCGCGCGATTTCAGATCTTCAAGATGCTGGATTGTCGCATCGAGCAGTTGATTGTAGGCCGCTGACATAATCAAATTTTCGTGTCAAAAAATTTCTGCAGTCTTACGTTTTGATTTGACCGGACAATAAAAATCACTTGAGCCGCCCAAAAATTATCCGCCCGCGCTCATTTCAATTGCGCCGCCAGGTCTTCGCCCAGCAAAATTGCTTCTGCAATCGGACGTTTCAATTCGCCGCGCTTCATCTTGTCATCACAAAACGAAACCGCGCGCATGGAAATTTTGTCGCCGACAATTTCCGCATAAGCCGCCACGGGACTTTGACAGCCCCCGCCCATCGCGCGCAAAAATGCGCGCTCGGCCGTCACGCAATGAAACGTGTTGAAATGATTCAGCCGCTCGCAAATTTTTGAAATGCGCCCGTCATCCGCGCGAATCTCCACGCCAATCGCGCCTTGGCCGACGCACGGCAACACCATATCCAAATCCAGAACCGTCGCCAGCAAACCGTCCGGCACCGCGTCGCCGGCCAGTTTTCCGTCCTGCGTGATTTCGAAATTCAGCCGCGTCAAACCAGCCAGCGCAAGAATCGTCGCGTCCAGTTCCCCGCGCTCGGCGACTTTTTGCAAGCGTGTCGGCACGTTGCCGCGAATCTCCACGGTTTTCAAATCGGGTCGCGCGGCGAGCAACGACATTTTTCGCCGTATGCTGCTGGTAGCGATGATTGTGCCTTTGGGAAAAGCTTTCAGCGTCGTGTGCGGCTTGAAACCTTTGAGCGAGCTTTGACCGGGAATCCAATCGTCGGATTTTTGCGTGGCGAGATTTGCAAAAAACTCCGCATCGCGATAAATCAAAACGTCGCGGACATCTTCGCGCTTCGGCGTGGCGGCGAGAATCAGTCCCGCTGGAATTTCTGTCGGCAAATCTTTCAAACTGTGAACTGCGAGATCGGCGCGGCCTTTGACCAGCGCGACTTCGAGTTCCTTCGTGAACAATCCCTTCGGCAGGCCGCCTTCGACTTTTGCCATCGAAGCCTTTTGCAATTTGTCGCCGGTGGTTGTGATGATTTTCAATTCGAACCGCAGGCGCGGAAAAATTTTGCGGCATTTTTCCGCAATCAAGTTGGCCTGCGCGAGCGCGAGTGCGCTGCCGCGCGTAGCGATGATGATGGGGCGTTCGACTGGCATCTTCAGACGAGATTAACAGAATCTACTGAATTAAGAAACATAACAGAAAGCGAAAACGTAAACTTGCTTTTGCTTGCATTGCGGCTTTCATCGTCCATCACATTTTTCTAAGCTTCGTTTAATTGAGTTTGAAATCTGATGAATGTTTCCACCGATAAGCCAGCCGCAATTTTGACTACGCGCCAGTGTTTTCAAAATGCCTGCCGTTGTCTGCCGGTGGATCGTCCGCCTGTGTGGCTGATGCGTCAGGCCGGGCGCGCGCTGCCGGAATATCGCAAGCTCAAGGAGAAATACACTTTCCTGCAACTCGTCCAGACGCCCGAACTCGCGGCGGAAGTCACGCTGCAGCCGGTTCGCCGATTTGGTTTTGATGCGGCGATTTTGTTCAGCGACATCCTTGTGATTCCCGAAGCGATGGGGCAGCCGTATCGTTTTCGCGAAACCGGCGGCATCGAAATGGATTTCAAAATCCAATCCGCCGCCGACATCGAGAAACTTTCTGTCGCGCAGGTCTGCGAAAAATTAAATTACGTCGCCGCCGCGCTGAAAATTTTGCGCAAAGAACTCGGTGAACAAGCTGCGCTCATCGGTTTCAGCGGCTCGCCGTGGACGCTCGCGACTTTTATGATGGAAGGCGGCAGCGCGGAAAAATTCACGAAGGCAAAGGCATTGTTTGATTCAGACAAAAAAACTTTTTCCGCGTTGATGGAAAAACTGACCGCCGCTGTCGCGGCTTATCTGCAAATGCAAATCACCGCCGACGCGGACACGCTCCAGATTTTTGACAGCCACGGCGGACATTTGCCAGCGGCGGATTTTCAAGAAGCCAGCGGACGTTGGATGAATGAAATTATTTCCAACCTCGCGCCCAAAGCCTCGCGCCCAAAACCTCCGGTGATTGTTTTTTCCCTCGGCACGCATGACAATTGGAACGATCTGGTCGTCACCGGCGCAAATGTCATCGGCATTGACTGGCAATTTTCATTGGCCGAAGCGCGGAAAATTTTGCCGAATAATATTGGCATCCAAGGCAATCTCAATCCCGCGCTGCTCGCCGAGGCGACGCCGGAAAAAGTCGCGGCGGAAACAAATCGCCTGCTCGCGGAAATGCGCGGGCGTAACGGTTACATTTTCAATCTCGGCCACGGCGTGCCACCGACGGCAAAGCTGGAAAACATCGCCGCGCTGGTCGAGACTGTGAAAAATTTCAAATGAAGTTTTATTTAACCGCAGAGACGCAGAGACGCAGAGTTAAGAACCAAAAAATATTTCTCTGCGCCTCTGCGTCTCTGCGGTTAAATTTTCCTGTCGCATGAAGCCACTAAAAGTAAATTTGGATCTGGTTCAGAAATACAACGTGGCCGGGCCGCGCTACACGAGCTATCCGCCCGCGACGAAATTCACCGACGCGTTCAAGTGGCCGGAACTCGCCGAAAAAATTTCCGAAAACAATAAATCCGAGCGCGACCTCTCGATTTATTTTCACATTCCGTTCTGCGAAACGCTTTGCTGGTTCTGCGGCTGCACGACGGTCATCACGAAGGATCACGCGCCAGGCTCGCCGTATCTGGATTATCTGGAAAAGGAAGTCGCGCAGATGGCCGCGCGATTGAATCCGAAACGCAAAGTCGTCCAATTGCATTGGGGCGGCGGCTCGCCGACGTTTCTTCAGCCGGACGAAATCAGAAAACTCGGCGGCATCATCCACAAACATTTCAAATTTGCCGACAACATCGAAGCGGGCGTGGAAATTGATCCGCGCCGGCTCACGCGCGAACACATCGTTGCGCTGCGAGAGATCGGTTTCAATCGCGCGTCGCTCGGTGTGCAGGATTTTGATCCGCAAGTGCAGGAAGCGATTCATCGAATTCAGCCACGCGATTTGACGCAGCAGACGTTGGACTGGGCGCGCGAATCCGGCTTCGGCTCGGTCAACTTCGATTTGATTTACGGCCTGCCGCACCAGACCGCCGATTCTTTCAACCGCACGCTCGACACGGTTTTGAAAATGTCGCCCGACCGTCTCGCCGTGTTCAGCTACGCGCACGTTCCCTGGGTGAAACCCGCGCAAAAAATTCTGGAACAAAAAATCCTGCCGACCGCCGAAGTGAAATTGCAGTTGCTCAAAAACGTCATCGAACGGCTCACGGAAAATAATCGTTACGTTTATATCGGCATGGATCATTTCGCGCGACCGGACGACGAACTGACCGTCGCGCAGCGCAACAAAACCTTGCAACGGAATTTTCAGGGTTACAGCACGCGCGGCAACGCGGACATTTATTCCTTCGGCATGAGCGCGATCTCGCAGATTCCCGACGCGTATTGGCAGAACGAAAAAGAATTGCCGTCCTATTTCGCCGCGCTCGACGCCGGGCGCGCGCCGCTCACGCGCGGCTATCGGCT
>DATAUQ010000142.1:0-3118 GCA_036268155.1 Verrucomicrobiia bacterium
CGAAGACTTAACCACAACGGCGGCGGGAGCGTGAATGAGTGACTCAACGGAAATGAATCCGGCGGACGGCGGGGGCGTGTAGCGTCGGGACTGCGTCCCGAATTTCGGCGCACAGCGCCGACACTACACCAGGCAAAAAAATGGAGCGGGCGTAACTCACGCCGCGCTCCGATGCACCGATTAGAATCTTATCCGGCCTGGTGTTGCAAGAAAAATAATCCGGTCGCGCTGGAACAGGATGAAGGCGGATTGCGGGGACACTGCAAGAAAATTATTTCTGCGCGCTGGCCTTTGGAGATTTCAGCGATGAATTCTGATTGGTTGATCCAGGATCACTTTGAGTCATGCCGCTGCTTCCCATCGCCCCGCCGGAATAATCATAGCCTGACACCTTGCCGTCCGTGTCCAGACGGACAGTGAGCGTCTTGTTTTTTGTGTTCACGCCGCCCGCAAAAATTCCCACATACGGAATGAACGTCGCGCCCTTGACTGTGGCCTCGCTGTAAATCCAGGTGAGCGTCGTTCCGTTTTCAGAATTCACGCCGCGCTGGTTTGGCTGGCCGAACATGGTGACCAGATCAGTTTCCGTGGTGATGCCCTTCTGGATTTTTGGCACGTTGGCGGAATTAAAATTGGTGCCGACGGACGAGCAGCCCGTCAGCAGCGCGGCGCAGAATAATATGGCGATGGTGGTTTTCATAAAAGTCCGCGCAGTTTTGTTTTCAGGTCGTGCAGTTGCTTCTCGGCAGTCTTGGCGCGGCGCGTCCAAAGTTCAACTTCATTTTCTCCCGCCTCTTCGTGCATCGCAAGCGCGGATGCTTCGTGTTCTGGATATCGCATCTTTGGCGGCTCTCCTTTTAGTCCGGCCTCGAATTCCAGATTACGCAAACGCCACGCCGCTTTGTCGCTTAAACCGCATCGTTTGGCGCGAACGGCATAAATCATCTGCTCGGACAAATCCAAGGCTTTTGCAACTTCGGCCCACTTCCACTGCTTTGCCAAGCGTAGATTTTTGAGCCTTTCCGAAAGACTATATTTTACTTCATTTTTATCTTGCACGTTTGAATAGAGTTTTATAGAGTCAGTTCCAGTTGAACTAAAACCGATGCAAAAAATCTCACCAGCCGAAGCGAAAGTCGAGATGAAAAGACGGGGGCATTCCTGCCGTTCGTCAGCCAAACATCTCGGCAAAAGTTATCAGTGGGTGTGCAACGTGCTTAATGGCCGGGGCACGAGCCGTCCGCTCATTAAAGGAATTTTCAAACTGCCGATTCGTCAAAAAAGAAAGGGCGGCTCGAAATGAAAAATCTTAACCGTCGGCGCAAAGTTTTCCGAGCATTGGACAGGGCATTGAATGCAGGCGCGGAATTTTACGATGGCCGCTCATGCGTCTGGCGCGAACTGCTTTCACCCAAACGGCTGCGGAAAATACGTTCGAAATTGTCAGGAAAATAAAACGCGCCCGCGCAGGCACGCGGGTTGGAAAATTAAAAGTCGGGCGGTCAGTCAGTCGGTCAATTGTTGCATTTATGAAAAACAAATTTGTTCACAGTCAACCCTCGCCGTCCCACGACGGCCACCACCAGAAGGACGGCAATCAATGAGCGCTAAACCTTCAAATCTTGTTTTGTGCAAAGCCGGTGATCACGCGGTCGGCACCGCGCTTGGGGCGGTAGATCACGCGCGCGTTCAGCTGGCTGAAATGCTGGACTACCCAGGCCCGGTGGCCGTGGTCGTCAACGCCCTCAAAAGACAGGGTGTGCGGTTCGATGTAGCGAGCTTCAAGGACGGTGACATCACCAATGACAACCACCACGTCGCACACATCCGGGGCGAGGCTGCGGAGGCTCTCCACCGCGCCTACGAGTGCGCGGAAGGTTTCGAGGCCAGAAAGAAAATGGGAGACACCTCCGAAATCTACATCGGGAGGCGGCAATGAATCATCCGGCACCATCAGATCGTCATTCATCCGCAAATCCTAAATCCAAACGCGAAGGCGCTCAATGAAATCTTCCGAGAACACATCCAACCCGTCACCCGGCCTCGCCGGCGACAGCACAGCAGCGCCGGGTGTTTCCAAGTGTGGGCCGTGCGCCTCGCACATCAACGCGCCCCCGTCGCCGGGCGGCGCGTCCTTTTTCATCCGGGCTGACGGACAGTATTTCGTGGCCATGCTGTTCGAGTGTGAGGACGGCCTCGTCAAATCCGGCACGATGGTCCTGAAAATGGTCACGCGCAAAATCAAGACCGCCTGCCTCGGCCACACGCCGGAAAAGAAGCTCGGCGTGATTTTCATGATGGAGGAATTTTTCCTGAACTGAAAAATGAGCGCCATGTATTACATCACCTACGCCGGTGCGCCGCTGCGCTTCACGAAGAAATTTGCGCAGACGTGCACGATTGACGAAGCGTGCCAGTTCACCAGCGAGGCCGA
This sequence comes from Verrucomicrobiia bacterium, assembly GCA_036268155.1. Taxonomy (GTDB): domain Bacteria; phylum Verrucomicrobiota; class Verrucomicrobiia; order Limisphaerales; family UBA11358; genus UBA11358. Next base: position 2,435 of record DATAUQ010000142.1, read on the forward strand.
GGCGTGGAAGCAGATTTACGAAAGCCGTTTGACGCCGAAACATTGCGCCGTCGTTCCCCTCAACTCTCAACTTTCAACCCTCAACCCCTCTTGAACGCCCAGCTTGTAAAAATAGATGTCGCCGCCGACCTGATGAACCTTCCGGTTCCAGAGATCATGCTGCGCGTGGATGGCGGCACGTTGGATTTCTCAAATTCTAAACTTCGGGCTCAAATCATCCGCTTGAGCTGGGTTTTTAATTTTGCGCGCGATCCAAATTCGCGCGACCGCGAGCTTCGCTTATGGCGTCCTGAACTTTGCGCCCAGGCCAGCAAAGACGTGAGCGTCCACCGGAAATATAATTTCTACGAACTCGACTGGGTCATCAACAAAATCCTGCCGGAAAAAAAGCGGACGATCCACGCGGGCGAACTCGACCAGTTGTTCCAGTTGCGCCCGCGCACGCGCATTGACCTGCACGACGAGATCTGCGGGACGATGATGAGCGGTCGCAATTCCTATTCGCGCGACATCATCGCCGCGTTCCTGAAACGCCGCTGGCTCGCCAGCCTGCGTGAAGCCGGCCAGTGCGGCTCGCACCTTTCGCCGGACAAAGCCAAGACGTTGCACCCTATCCCTGCGCAGGCAGAGGAAGCTACCGTAAATCGTCCAGGCCGTTCACGCATTGCCGCGTTGACTCCGGCG
>DATAUQ010000143.1:0-43711 GCA_036268155.1 Verrucomicrobiia bacterium
TCATCGCCAAAGGCGACTTGGGAGAAATCCGATATATTTCCGCGCGCCGCCTTAACCTCGGACTTTTCCAAAAGGACATCAATGTGGCGTGGGATTTGGCTCCGCACGACATTTCCATCATCCAGCACATCATCGGCGAACAACCGGCCACGGTGAATTGCCGGGGCAGCGCGCACATCACGCCCGGCGTAGAAGACGTGACGACGATGTGTTTGAGCTATCATGGAAAACGAACCGCCATCATCCATAGCAGCTGGCTTGATCCGCGCAAAGTTCGTGAGATGACCATTGTGGGAAGCAAGCGCATGATTGTTTATGACGATGTAGCGCCGCTGGAAAAAATCCGCGTGTTCGATTCGCGTGTCGAGCGGCCGCCACATTACGACACATTTGCCGAATTTCATTACGCCTATCATTACGGCGACGTTTATGCCCCCTACATCAAACAGGAAGAGCCGCTGAAGACCGAATGTCAGCATTTTCTGGATTGCGTCACTCACGGAACCACCCCGTTGACCGACGGCAAGCAAGGTCTGGAACTCGTCCGCATTTTGGAAGCGTCTTCCGAATCCTTGAAACAAGGCGGCGCTCCCATTGAGTTTGCAAAACATCAAGCCAATCATCACGCCAACGGAAATGGATTTGCATCGTCGTCGCTGGCTGGCATCGCACCACGCACATCGGTTCCCGAAATATCAACTTCAAGGCTGAAAGGGAAAAAACATTCTAGCCCGGCTGCCCGGAAACTCAAGACTGAAATCGGCATGAACGGCCACAAGTCGTGAGCGAAACGGCCCCGAAATTTCAGCGGATTGCGCCTGATGTAAAGCTGGGGAAAAACGTCCGCATTTATGATTTCACCAATCTTTACGGCTGTGAAATCGGCGATGACGTGAAGATCGGAACTTTTGTCGAGATTCAGAAAGGCTCGAAAATTGGGAACCGCTGCAAAGTTTCGAGTCACACTTTTATTTGCGAAGGCGTGACTTTGGAAGACGACGTTTTCATCGGCCACAATGTCACCTTCATCAACGACCGTTATCCGCGCGCCACGAACGGCGATGGGAAATTACAAACGGAATCAGATTGGAGTTGCGTCGGGACACTGGTCAAGCGCGGCGCGTCCATCGGTTCCGGCGCGACGCTGTTGTGCGGCATCACCGTCGGTGAGAACGCGCTGGTGGGTGCCGGCAGCGTGGTGACAAAAAATGTTCCGGCTGGAGCGGTAGTCGCGGGCAATCCGGCCAGAGTTGTGAAATCATCCGCTCCAAAAAAATAGGCGGCGACAAAGATGTGCGCAGACACGACAATTTTCCTTTGGAAGCGAGCCGCTCAAACAGCCTGGAAATTCAGAGGATAAATCCGGTTGGCCATGCCAATTGGAACGCGATGATTGCGTCGCAGCCGAAACATTCATTTTTTCACACGACGGAATGGGCAAATGTTCTGGCAAAAACTTACGGTTACACGCCGGTTTATTTTGCGGCGGGCAAAACGTCCGTCCGTTCGATTTTGCCGCTGATGGAAGTGGACAGCTGGCTGACGGGTCGGCGCGGAATCGGATTGCCGTTCACTGACGACTGCGAGCCGCTAGGCGCGGACGCCGACACCTTTCAAAAACTTTTTAAAAACGCGGTTGAATTTGGAAAGAGCAGGAACTGGAAATACATCGAGTGTCGTGGAGGACGCGAACTGTTTGGCGAGGTTCCGGCCTCACTTTTATTTTACGGGCACGGTTTGGATTTGAGGGCGGGTGAAGATAAATTATTTTCGCAATTGGAAAGTCCCGTGCGGCGGGCGGTTGGCAAAGCGGAAAAAGCCGGCGTGACGGTTCAGATTTTACGAAGCGCGGAAGCGGTGCGAATCTTTTACTCACTGCATTGCCGGACACGCAAAAAGCACGGGCTACCACCGCAACCGTTCAGTTTTTTTCTGAACATTTACCGGCATATTTTGTCGCAGGACATGGGAATGGTGATTTTGGCCTGGCATCATGGCAGGCCCATTGCTGCTTCCGTTTATGTTAATTTCGGCAATCAGGCCATTTATAAATACGGCGCGTCCGATGAAGCATTTCAAAATTTGCGCGGGAGCAATCTGGTCATGTGGGCAGCCATCAAAGAATATGTGCGCCGTGGGGCGAAGCATCTGGATTTGGGGCGCACTTCGGTTGGCAACGAAGGCTTGAGGAAATTCAAGCTGGGCTGGGGCACCGAAGAACGTAAAATTGAATACGTCAAATTTGACCTGCGGAAAAATGAATTTGTGGCAGATGCAGATGAAACGTCGGGCTGGCATACGCGGGTTTTCCGCCGGATGCCGGTGTTTTTGTCACGAATCATTGGTGCTGGATTATACAAGCATTGGGCATAAAAAATTTAACGACGGGTGAGCAAAAATGAATAATAGCAACCGGCACGCGGAATCATCGGGAACCATAACTTTGGGCGATGTTTACTTTGCAATCTTTCGCCACAAGTGGAAGATTATTTTTCTTTCCCTGGCGGGCATTGTGGCGGCGCTTGTATTCTATCTGCAACATCCGCCGCTTTACCAGTCCGAGGCGGAATTGTTCATCCGCTACATAATCGAAAGTCACCCGGTAAGTGCGCCAGTGGATAATGCGACGATGACCGCGCCCGGACAGTCGGGCGCCGCCATTAATTCTGAAATTAAAATTTTGACAAGTTTTGACCTGGCGCAGCAAGTGGTTGCCACCATCGGGGCGGAAAAAATTCTCGCCAAGGCAGGCGGCGGCAAGGATCCCATCAAAGCCGCCGGCATGGTGCGCGGCGGCTTGATTGTCGGCGTGGCGCAAAACAGCAGTGTCATAGACATTGCCTTTCAACATCCTGATGCAACCATTGTTCAGCCGGTCTTGAATGAACTCATCTCTGATTATCTCAACAAATATGCGGAGATTCATCTGGCGTTGGGCACGGAGGATGACTCTTTGACCGAGGAAACGACGCAATTGCGTTCGCAAATCGCCCAGACGGAGCGGGAGTTGATGGTTGCAAAGACCAACGTCGGCATCATTTCACTCGACGATGCTAAAAGAAATGTGTCGGAAGAAATTTCAAAGATCCAAGGACAGCTTGTGGATGTAGAAGTGGAGTTGGAGACACGTCAGGGAGGGTTGGTCAATACGGATTTTCTTGCGCCGGGAAAACAAACGGCGACCAATACTGCTGCTATGGAAATACCTTCCGGTCAGATTGACGAATACGACAGGGTATGTATGCGTCTGGACGTTTTGCAGAAGAAGAGCAACGAGTTTTTGGGGCAGGGTTACACTGAAGAAAGCGTGCTGGTCAAGGATTTGTCCGGACAGATTGTCAAAGCCAAGGAGCTAAAAAAAAATCTGGAGGAAAAATATCCCATGTTGGCGAATTTGGGAGTTCCTTCGTCAGATTCGGACGGACAAGTTGCGGCTTCGGCTGGCGGATCCGTCACGACGAGAGAGCTTAAATCAAAATTAGCCGCCCTTAATTCACAGATGAACCGGCTTCATTCGGAAGCGATCATCGTTGGCGAGGCCGAGCCGAAAATCTTGGATTTGCAACTCAAGCAACAGATTCAAGAAAACAACCTGCAATATTTCCTGAAGAGTCTGGACGATGCGCGCATAAATGAAGCGCTTGGCGCGGGAAAAATTTCTGAAATCAGGCCGATCCAGCAGCCGACGCCCCCCTCGCTGGCCGACTCAAAGCGTTTGAAAACGGCGGGGATGATTCTGCTGGGCGGAATTTTAAGCGGATTGGCCCTGGCATTTTTGATTGAGTTCTATTTGGATCGTTCCGTGAAACGACCGACTGAAATTGAAACAAAATTGAGAATTCCACTCTTTCTTTCCATTCCAGATGTCAGCAAGAAAGGAAGCTGGCAAAAATCAAAGGAGCGCCGGTTGCAGATTGAAGATGCCGAAAACATGGGGGCGGAAAGTGGCAATAGTGTGTTGGCGGGAAAAACCGGCAAATTGGAAATCGCCCCATGGAGCGCCAATCATTCCTTGCGCGCTTTCTATGAGGCGTTGCGTGACCGGATTGTCGTCCACTTTGAGGTCAAGAATCTGACACGCAATCCAAAACTGGTGGCGGTGACGAGCGCCAACCGGGGCGCTGGCGTCACTACGATTGCGATGGGACTGGCCGCCTCGCTTTCGGAGACTGGCGAGGGAAACGTCCTGTTGGTTGACATGAATGTTGAGCAAGGGGCCGTTCAACAGTTTTACAAAGGCAAACCCGGTTGCCCGCTGGACGATGCTTTCGAACACGAAAAACGAAGCGGCGCACTGGTGCAGGATAATCTTTATGTCGTCAGCGACAGTTCAAACAACGGCGACAAGCTTCCGCGCATCATGCCCAAGCGTTTCAGCAGCCTTCTGCCGAAATTCAAGGCGAGCGATTACGATTACATTATTTTTGATATGCCGCCGGTCAGCCAGACCAGCGTGACGGCGCGTCTGGCGGGGCACATGGACATGATGTTGCTTGTCGTCGAAGCGGAAAAAACCGACCGTGACATTGTCCGCCGGGCGAACCAATTGCTTGGCGAATCAAAAGCCAATGTCATCGCCGTCCTCAACAAGGCCCGGAAATACGTTCCTGAAAAACTGCATCAAGAGTATTTGAGCGATTCTTGAGTCGCCTTGATCATCAGAAACGCCCGCCATTTCGGCATCAAAAAAGATTTTGGTGACGCCTTAATTGTCACCGGAAATATAATCTGCTCCCGTTGCGTTTGCATAATGACCAATCGTCTCTATTACCATCTTAAACCACATTTGCCGTGGCGATTGCGGATTGCCTTGCGCCGGATGTTGGCACAGCGAAAGCGGAAATCCTGCAAGGACATTTGGCCCATCAATGAAGCTGCGGGCCAACCGCCCGCCGGCTGGACTGGCTGGCCCGAAGGCAAGCGTTTCGCCTTTGTATTGACCCATGACGTTGAGGGTCAGAAAGGCTTGGACCGGTGCCTGCAACTTGGCGAACTGGATGCTTCCTTTGGATTTCGTTCGTCCTTTAATTTAATTCCTGAAGGAGATTATGTTGTCCCACCCCTTTTGCGCGAGCGCCTCGTCAAGAATGGATTTGAAGTCGGCGTCCACGATCTCAAACACGACGGCTTTCTTTACGAGTCGCGGGAAAATTTCAAGAGCCAGGCGCAGCAGATCAACAAATATCTCAAGGAATGGAATGCAAAAGGTTTCCGTTCGGGATTCATGCACCATAATCTCGAATGGTTTGACGATCTCGACATTCTCTATGACGCCTCTACGTTCGACACGGATCCATTCGAGCCGCAGCCGGATGGCGTTGACACCATTTTTCCATTTTGGGTTTCCGGGGCGAATGGCTCCGGTTATGTTGAACTGCCATATACGCTGATTCAGGACTTCAATTTGTTTGTCGTCCTAAGGGAGAGCACGATTGATGTTTGGAAAAAAAAACTGGAATGGATTGTTTCCAAGGGCGGCATGGCGCTTTTGATCGTGCATCCTGATTACACAAATTTTTCAAACAATGGACTGGCTGCGGATGAATTTCCGGCGAAACATTACGCAGAATTTCTTCGTTACGTTAAGGAAACTTACGCCGGTCTTTACTGGAACGCGTTGCCCCGGGAAGTGGCCGAGTTGGTGCGCAGTCGCAAACAATCACTCCCATCTGACCGGACAGAGTTCAAGCCATTGACTCCTGATGTTCGCCCGGCGGCACAGAGTCGTCCCGACCTCATTGCTTCATCCATTAAACTCAACTCTTCCAAACGCAATGGAACGAAGCCTTCCATTTGGATTGATCTTGATAATACACCGCACGTGGTTTTCTTTGAACCAATCATTGAGGAACTTCGCGCGCGCGGATTTCATCTGACCATCACCGCCCGCGACGCCTTTCAGGTCTGCGAACTGGCGGACCAGAAAAAAATTACTTATGAAAAAATCGGACGGCATTACGGAAAAAACCGATTTCTTAAAGTCGCCGGAGTTTTGTATCGGGCGATGCAGTTGGCACCGGTTGCTTTGCGTGAAAAACCGGTATTAAGCCTCTCGCATGGCGCGCGATCACAGATTGTCATCAGCAACCTATTGCAGATTCCGACTTTGCTTTTTGCCGATTACGAATTCGCAGAATATCCGCCGCTGATGCGCCCGACCTGGGAGATGGCACCTTCAATCATTCCTGACGAAGCCCTTTGCTGCGATAAGGATCACGTCAAAAAATATCCGGGCATCAAGGAAGATGTTTATGCGTGGAAATTCAAGCCGGATTCAGTTCTGTTGCGGAACCTCGGTCTGGATGAATCGAATTTGATCATCACCGCCCGCCCGCCCGCGACAGAAGCGCATTATCATAATCCAGAAAGCGAGGATCTGTTCACCAACTTCATGGAAATGGCCTGTCGCAATCCAAAAACGCGGATCGTGATGCTTCCCCGAAACAAACAGCAGGGTGAATTTATTCGCAGCCGCTGGCCGCAATGGTTTGCACAAAATAAAACCGTCATCCCCGCCGGAGCGCTCGACGGTTTGAATTTGATCTGGCATTCCGATTTGCTGGTGAGCGGCGGAGGAACCATGAACCGTGAAGCCGCCACGCTCGGCGTTCCGGTTTACAGCATTTTTCGCGGCTCGATCGGTGCCGTGGATCGCCACCTTCAGCAGGAAGGCCGGCTGATTTTAGTCGAAACTTCGGAGGACGTTGCCGGCAAAATCCGGCTGGAAAAACGGGTGCGAAAAACCGTGGCTGAAACCACCTCCCGGAGAAGCCTCGACCACATTGTAAATACAATCGAGGAACTGGTTGAAAAGATTTCAGAAAAAAATCAGCGCCGTTAAAAATCGTGCTTAAAATTCTGATCATCGCCGGGGCCAGGCCCAATTTCATGAAGGTCGCTCCCATCATCAAGGCAATCACTGCTTACAATTCCCGCTGCCGTGATGGTGAAACCCGCCTGGATTTTTCCCTGGTTCACACCGGACAACATTATGACCAGAAAATGTCCGATATTTTCTTTGAGGAATTGGGCATTCCCGCGCCGGACATCAATCTGGGCGTCGGTTCCGGTTCCCACGCCGTCCAGACCGCGAACGTGATGACCAAGTTCGAGCCGGTCTGCTTGGAGCAAAAACCCGAGTGGGTCGTGGTTGTCGGCGACGTGAACTCCACGATGGCTTGCACGCTGGTTTGTTCAAAATTGGGAATCAAAGTCGCCCACGTCGAAGCGGGACTTCGCAGTTTCGACCGCACGATGCCGGAGGAAATCAATCGCATCGTCACGGATGCGCTGGCGGATTTGCTGCTCACGCCTTCTGCCGACGCAGATGAAAATCTTAAGCGCGAAGGAATTCCCGGATCAAAAATCAGGCTGGTCGGCAATGTGATGATTGATGCGCTGGCCGCCAATCTGCAACAGGCGAGAAACAGCGGGATTTTGAAAAAACTCGGATTGCAAAAAAAAGCGTTCGTCTATGTGACGCTGCACCGGCCTTCCAATGTGGATGATCCGACAAACTTGAACAGCATCATGTCCGGCCTGAACCGGCTGGCCGTTCACTTGCCGGTTGTTTTTCCCATGCATCCGCGAACGCACAAAATGCTCGCGCAATTCGGCATTTCCCCGGTCGCCAACGGAACCATGAAAATTCTGGAGCCGGTGGGTTATCACGATTCCATTTGCTTGACCGAAAGCGCGCGGTTGGTGCTGACGGATTCCGGCGGGTTGCAGGAGGAGAGCACTTATTTTAGGACACCCTGCCTGACCTTGCGTCCGAACACCGAGCGACCAGTCACGATCACATTGGGCAGCAACCGGCTGACGCAGCCGGACCGGCTTTCGTCCGACATCCAGGAAAGCTTGAATGGTAAAGCGGAATTGGGACAAGTCCCGCCGCTTTGGGACGGAAAAGCGGCGGAACGGATTGTGCAGGCCCTCGTGGAAGCGCGTTGACACACATGAAATATTTGAACCATGCTTCTTATTAAGAAGTCAAAAAAGACGGCATGTTGAAAATTCTTTTCACGCTCGACTACGAAATCCATGGAAATGGCGAAGGCAACCCGCATGAACTGATGGTCGAGCCGACGGACCGGTTGCTCCGTCTTTTTGACGAATATGGCGCGAAGCTGACCATCATGGCGGACATCGCGGAAATTTTGAAGTTCAAGGAATTTGCGGAACAGAACGGCAGGGATGGTTATCACTACCGCGCCATCGTCGCCCAACTTCAAAATGCCGTGCGCGGCGGACACGATGTTCAACTGCACATCCACGCCTCGTATTTTAATGCCCAGCACGATGGGAAAAAATGGGCGCAGGATTGGTCCGAATATGACTTCGCCGGTTTGAGTCTTGAGCGTCTGGACGAAATTGTCCGGCTCGGAAAAAGCGAACTCGAATCACTACTTCAGCCGGTGAACCCGGACTACCGGTGTTTCGTTTTTCGCGCCGCCAACTGGTCGGTGAACCCTGGCCGCAACGTCATCAAGGCGCTCCTCAATAATGGCATCAAGGCGGACACTTCAATCTTCAAATACGGCCGGCGCAAAGGCATCGTGAGTTTTGATTATTCCGCCGCCGACAGCGAACTGGTTCCGTGGCGTGTTGGCGAAGATGATCTCTGTTCGCGCGATGACGGTGGCCGGCTGTGGGAATTTCCCATCTACTGCGAGAACCGCTGGATAGGGGCCTTTTTAAGTCCGAACCGGTTGTATCGCGTGGCGCAAAGTCGTCAGCACCGGATTTCTGAAAATCCGTCTGCGCCAGTCGCCAATGGACTTCCGACTTCAGCAAAAAATACAGGTTTGCTGGATAAATTATCCGTGATGACAAAAAAACACGCATGGAAGGCGGACTTCAACCAATGCACGGGCCGCCAGTTGATCGGCGCTTTGCGCCGCGCGGAACAGCGTTACTCAAACGGTTCGGACAACCTTCCATTTGTCCTCATCGGCCACTCGAAACTTTTCAACCGCGTGAATGAAAAAAGCCTTCGCCCGTTTCTGGAATTCGTCGCCGGCCACAATCGCCGTTTTGAGTTTGGAACCTTTGGCGCTTTTGCAAATCAATTGGAAAGTCCGCAGGCGATGGTAGTTTGAGCAATTGTCCATGAGCGAATTTTCCTACATCATCATCAGCCCGGTCCGGAATGAGGCGAAGTATCTGTCCCAGACGATTGAGTCCGTAACAAAACAGACGATCCTTCCAAAGCGCTGGATCATTGTTGACGACGGCTCAAGCGACGAAACAGGCGCGGTTGCCGAAGCCGCCGCAATTAAGTTCGATTGGATTAAAGTCATCCACCGCTCCGATCGAGGTTATCGCCAGCCGGGCGGGGGAGTCATTGACGCATTTTACGACGGATATGATCAAATCGGCCCGGCGGACTGGCAATTCATCGTCAAGCTCGACGGTGATTTGTCGTTCGCTCATGATTATTTTGCGCGGTGCCTGCATTGTTTCCAGCAAGACTCACGACTAGGCATCGGCGGCGGGACGATTTGCAAGGAAGTCGGCGGAAATCTTTTGTCCGAGTCCACCATTGACCCCGCCTTCCACGTCCGGGGCGCGACAAAGATTTACAAACGTGATTGTTGGGAACGCATTGGCGGACTCATCTCCGCTCCCGGTTGGGACACGGTGGACGAATTCAAGGCGAACATGTTGGGTTGGGCGACATACACGTTCCCAGAAATTCAGGCACTTCACCATCGTCCGGCCGGACAGGCGCAGGGTAACTGGAAAAACTGGGTGAAAAACGGCCGCGCAAATTATGTCGCCGGTTATCATCCGCTTTTCATGTTGCTCAAGTGCGTGAGTCGCTTGAAAAGTAGGCCCTATGGCATCACCGCTCTCGGCCTGTTCACGGGATACTTGAGCGGCTATCTGCGCAGGGTGCCGATGGTCGGCGATGAGCAATTGATCCGCTATGTCCGTGAACAGCAGATGCGCCGATTGCTAAATCGTGAAAGTTTATGGACGCAAAAGTTCGCCAAGCCTTCATCCGTGCCGGGCGGCACGCTGATGCAACCGCCTTCTGAAGCGCCTTTGTCCCGTTGAAACTGGATTGAATTAATCTCATGTGCGGCATTTGCGGAAAACTTTATTATGATCCTGTGGCGGAAGTCTCGTCGGACTTGTTGCAGCGCATGATGGATGTAATCTCGCATCGCGGCCCGGACGGCGAGGGGAAATATTTGTCCGGCCCGGTCGGATTGGGGCATCGCCGTCTGGCCATCATTGATCTGAATACCGGTGCGCAGCCGATGACGAACGAAGACGGGACGGTCTGGATTGTTTTTAACGGCGAGATTTACAACTTTCCAGAACTTCGGCGGGAACTGCTCGCCAAGGGACATCGCTTCTCTTCCGCGACGGATACTGAAGTTATCATCCACCTCTACGAAGAGTATGGCGTGCACTGCCTGGCGCGTTTGAGGGGAATGTTTGCCTTCGCGCTTTGGGATAAAAAAGACGGGACGCTTTTTCTCGCCCGAGACCGCATCGGCATCAAACCTCTTTACTATGCGGATACCGGCACCGCGCTGCTGTTCGCTTCCGAGATCAAGTCGTTGCTGGTTGATCCTGAACTTCGCCGGGAAGTAGATCCACAAATGGTGGATCGGTTCCTGACGTTTCTTTATCCGGCAGGCAGGGAAACTCTGTTCAAAGGCATCCTTAAACTCGACCCTGGCAATTATCTGTTGGTCAAAAATGGGAATGTTACCTGCCAGAAGTATTGGGACCTGCAATTCAAACGCAACGAGTCGCTGACGAATTTCAATGAGACTGCCGAAACACTCCACGAGTTAGTCTCGAAGACCGTGAAGGATCACATGATCAGCGACGTGCCGGTGGGCATTTTGTTGAGCGGTGGGGTGGATTCAACGGCGATTTTAAGTTGTGCAATTCAGGAGACGCAAAAGAAAATCAAAACTTTTACGGTCGGTTTTGAAGGCGAAGATTTTGCCGATGAGCGGCCTTTTGCGCGGCTTGCCTCGGAATGTTTCGGAACGGATCATCACGAGATCACGCTTTCACCCGAACAGTTCTCCACCTTTTTGCCGTCATATGTCTGGCACATGGAAGAGCCAGTGTGTGAAGCGCCGGCGATTGCGTTGTATTACGTTTCAAAGCTGGCGCGGCAGCACGTCAAGGTGCTGCTTTCCGGCGAGGGCGGCGACGAGGCTTTTGGTGGATACAGCAACTACCGCAATCTTCTGTTGCTGGAAAAAATCAAATCATTGGCTGGGCCGTTAAAAGGCGTTCTGTCTGGTTGCATCAATGGCGCTTCGAGGATAAACGGGCTTGGCCGGATAAAAAAATATGCCGATTTGATCAAACCGAATCTGGCGGATTATTACTACAGCCGCACCGCGTCACCTTTCAGTTATTTTAGCCGGCACCGGCGCGGGCTTTACACGAAAGATTTTCTGGCCGCCACAAATACTGGACGCTCCATCCAAGTCGTTCATGAACTTTTTCAAAATGTTGCCAGCCGACCTTTGCTGGATCAAATGCTGTATGTGGACACCAAGACTTGGCTGCCGGACGATTTGTTGATCAAAGCCGATAAAATCACGATGGCCAATTCAGTCGAGCTGCGAGTGCCGTTGCTGGATCACTTGGTGTTGGAATTTGCCGCCAGTATGCCGCCGGATTTCAAGGTCAAGGGACTGGCGACAAAGCGGATTTTCAAACGGGCGTTTGCGCGCTCCATCCCGGAACTAATTTTGAAACGTAAAAAAACCGGCTTTCCCATCCCGTTGCGAAAATGGTTGCAACACGATTTGCGTGACTATGCGCATGATATTCTGCTCTCCACCCGCGCGTCCGACCGTGGTTATTTTCGCAAAACTGAAATGGAAAAGTTGCTAAAACAATGTGGTGGTGAGGCCGCGCCGACCAAGGAAATTTTTTCCCTGCTGACGCTCGAACTGTGGCATCGGGAGTTTGTGGACGATGGATTCAAATCCTCCGCAAAGAATGGAACTGCTGCAAAAACATCAGCAATGGAAGCAATAGTCCATGCGTGACGAAAACAAACCAGTCCGGGTTTTATACAGTTTCCCACTCAAGCTGGGGGCTGATCGGATTTGCACCACGGCCTGGCATCAAGTGGATGGTCTTGCCACTGCGGGCGCGGAGGTCACCGTTTTTCCCGCTGCCATTTCGCGGCCATTGCCATCGAATGTAAGAGTCCGGCCGACTCTGGCTCGCGGAAAATTTCGCGTGCCCAATCGTCTGATGGGAAGAATGCACTATGCGCGCCTGCATGACTGGATTGTCTCCCGCCGGATCGAAAAAATGGCCGGTCAGATTGACATAATTCACACCTGGCCTTTGGGAGCATTGCAAACTCTGAAGACCGCCCGGCGACTTGGGATTCCAACTGTCCTCGAAAGATGCAATGCACATACACGGTTTGCCTATGAAGTCGTCAACCGTGAATGCGCGCGACTCGGAGTAGCCCTGCCGCCAGACCATGAGCATGCCTTTAATAAAGATCTTCTTGAACGGGAAGAGCAAGAGTATCAACTGGCCGACCGGCTGCTTTGCCCTTCCGACTTTGTCGTCAAGACATTCGTTGACCAGGGGTTTTCACGCGAGCAGTTAATCAGGCATATTTATGGGTTCGACGAAAAAATATTTTATCCTGACAATAAACCAGGTGAGACCAAACCGGGACTGACGATGATTTCAGTTGGTGTCTGTGCGGTGAGAAAGGGTTTGCACTTCGCGTTGGAAGCATGGCTTAAATCTCCAGCTTCACAAAACGGGACATTCTTGATCGCAGGAGAATTTCTGCCGGAATACCAGAAGAAACTTGCGCCAATGCTGGCCCATCCCAGCATAAAAATGCTCGGCCATCGAAACGACGTTCCGCAACTGTTGCGCCGCAGTGACATTTTGGTGCTTCCCAGCATTGAAGAGGGTTTTGGGCTTGTCTGCACGGAAGCGATGGCCAGCGGATGTGTTCCGCTCGTTTCCGACGCTTGCACTGACTTATGCCGACACATGGAAAACTCGCTCGTGCATCACGTCGGGGATGTCGCGGCACTCACGCAACATATCACCATACTGCATGAAAATCGGGTGCTGCTCGAAAAATTGCGCGCCGCAGGTTTAAAAATGATTCCTGAAATTACTTGGGATGCAGCTGGAGTGAAACTGCTTCAGGCTTATTGTGAAGTTATCGCTGTAGCCAAACCACAGGAAATTTCAACTGGCAGGCCATCAACAATGATCATTAACAGATGAACCCGATTGGAATATCTATATTGTTGCTCTTAATTTTTGTGGTATTAATTGTCCCGCGACGATGGGCGCTTATGGGAATGATGGCAGGAGTTTTGTATCTGACCCAAGTGCAGCAGGTGGATGTTTTAGGATTTAATCTCTATGCCATTCGGTTTCTCGAGCTTGCTGGATTTATTCGAGTCATATCACGCAAAGAGTTTTCCTTCTCGAGACTAAACAAAATAGATCGCACCCTGTTGTTTTTTTACTGCTACGTTGCGATTGTCTATTCACTGCGATCTACAGAAGGCCAGATCAATGTAATTGGCCTGTCTGTGGACGCTTTTCTGTGTTATTTCACATTCCGAGGTTTGATTGTTGACTTGGAAGATTTTCGATGGTTCCTGAAGTCATTTTTTATCCTGCTTGCACCCTATGCAGCGCTGGTTCTGATTGAGTCTTTAACCCAGCATAATATGTTTTCGTTCATCGGAGGAGGTATCGGTGGCTGGCAGCGTGGAGATAGGTTCCGCGCTGTGGGCACATTTCGAAATCCAGATTTATTGGGAGCGCTGGGCGCAAGCTTTTTGCCATTATACATAGGCATGGCCTGCATAAAGGTAGAACGTAAACTGGCCTGTCTTGGCATAAGTCTTTGCTTGATGATTGTATGGGCATCCAATTCCGGTGGCCCCATCGGAGCTGCTGGCATGGGTTTGGTTGGTTGGGCGCTATGGAGAGAACGAACAAAGATGCGGAGGGTGCGTCAGTGGCTAGTGGGCGGGCTCGTGCTTCTGGCATTAGTTATGAAGGCGCCTGTATGGTATTTATTGGATCGTGTTAGCAGCCTTACCGGAGGTGATGGCTACAATCGAGCTTATCTGATAGACGTTTCATTTCAAAACTTCGGAAAGTGGTGGTTTGCCGGTATGCCTATCACGGACACAGTTAATTGGTTTCCATACAGTCACCCATTGACCGGGGGGGCAGATATTACCAATCAATTTATATCCTTTGGTCTTATGGCTGGGGTAGGGGCTATCGTGCTATTGATAGTTCTTTTGTCGCGGGCTTTCAGCAGCCTAGGCAAGGCTTTGGAGGCAGTTCGTGCCAATTCCCAAAAACCAAATGAAAGTGAATTCCTGCTTTGGGGTCTTGGAGTTCTAGTTGCCATACATATCATCACGTGGTTTGGAATCACCTACTACGATCAATTTTATGTAGTTTGGTTTATGCAGCTTGCGGCCATTTCAAGCGTTTCCACGAGCTGTATCAAGGCTGTTCTTGCAGAAAGAAATGGCGCAATGGAAGAATTGCGGGATGGCACCGGTTATCTCGGGCCGCAGATGCACTTCAAAACAAATTTACCGTAAACACCGATATGCTTGTCAGTGTTATCATCCCAAGCTATAACCGCGCCGGAACCATTGAACGTGCGGTCAATAGTGTGCTTGCCCAGACTTGGAAATCTCTGGAAGTAATCGTAGTTGATAGTGAGTCTACGGATGGCACCTTGAAAATACTGGCGGCGTATGGTGATAGGATTCAGGTTATCCGTCAAAAAAAAGAAGGTCCGGGAGCGGCCAGAAACGCCGGCATCAAGGCAGCCAAGGGGGAAATCATTTCCTTTCTGGACTCTGATGATGAATGGCTGCCCCATAAGACTGAACGTCAGGTAAAACTGCTTCAGGCCACCGAGTCCTTGGGGGTAAAATGTTGCGTGTGCAATGCGCGGATGGAGTTTATCACCGGAACTATCTACTCCTTCGCGGCAGCGCGCTTGCATCCAAAATTGAATGAAGGAGTTTGGATCAACCCTGCCGAAGTGCTTACTACTCGTTTTCTTTTTTTCAACCAGGTAGTCGCCGTCCGGCGCGACGCTTTGGAGCAGGCCGGCTATTTCCGCCAGGGAATCATGGAAGACTATGACCTTGCACTGCGACTTTCGCTGGTGGGACCTTGGGCGTTTATCGCTGATCCGCTGGTGGTCTGGCACGAGCAGGCGGGCGACAACCTTTCGCGAACCCATAGCCAGCTTGAGATCAGCCGGCGGACGTTGGAAATTCTTCAAGATGCGAGCGATTCGTCCTGTTGGGGGCCGCTGCTGCCGGAAACTTTATTGCGCCGACGCGTGCGGGTTTTGAAGCAGGGGATCGGCGCACTCCGTTTATCAGCCCGAACAAATCCGGCAATCAGGTTTTTTGGCAAACTTTTGCTTCTTTATCTTCGGGGATGTTACGCACTTCATCGGCACAGTTCGTCTTTTCCCCATATGATTGCGCGTGCAATTTAAAGGGCGGATTGACTTAAAAATTCCAAATGAAATATAGCCGGGAAGCATTCAGGTCTCAAAACGAGACAGCATTTCCAAAAAATGCTCCGTTAAAAGCGCCTTTATCTCGATAATGAAGATTCGCGATATGAATGACCTGAAATTTTCGAAGGAATGTCTCGTTTAATTTTCAATAAGTTGCGAGGGTGGGACTTTAAATGAGTTCAAGCAGTCGGGCGAAATGCCCTATGGCGTTGGTATGCAACTTGCGTTAAAGTATTCGATAGAGTCTATAAATTTGTAGACCCTCTTAAGACAATCGTTCTCATTTTTCAAAATTATGCCAGCCAACATTAGAAATTTACAAAAGATTTGTGCTTTCGCGCTCGCCATGCTGACGACTGTCAGCCAAAGTAACGCAGCCAGTTACTATATTGACTACGCAGGGGGCAGCGATGCTAACCCCGGCACTTCAACTTCAACGGCATGGAAACATTGTCCGGGCGACCCAAGCGCGACCGGCAGTCCGGCTTCGACTTCGTTATCGGCGGGCGACACGGTGATCTTCAAGGGTGGCGTCAGTTATATTCTGACCGCAACAAGTGTTTATAGCATTTACGGCACGCCGGGAATCGCAGTTTTATGGAGTGGAATACCAGGAAACCCGATCACTTATGATGGCAACAGTGCGGGGAGTTGGGGAACCGGAAAAGCTCTCATTACAGATAATTACGGCACTAACAACCATTTGGCTTTTTTCTACCATTTTGGCCAGGGCAGTAATACCATGATTAGAAACTTCGATATCGGCAGGATGGGAGGAGCGTTGAACTTGCCGCCCGATACAGGGACAGAAATTACCCCCAACTATGCAGCAGGAATTTATGCCGAAGTCGGTTTCCAGAATGTGACAATTGCCGATTGCTACTTTCATGAACTAGGATATTGGCAGAACGTCAAGCCGTGCGGCAACAATGCCATTGGCGGACATGGCATCCGCGCGGCCGGTGCGGCCAGCGGCCAGGCTTATGAGACAAGCGGTTTAATTATCACCAATTGCGAACTGACCAAGGTGCGGCAGCCCATCCAGATTCAATGCTTCAAATCAAACAATCAGATAGAGATTGTCAATTGTTTTATCCACGATTACATGGAATGGTGCATGGATTTACCAGTTGTCGGAGATGGCGCTTACTGGGACAATATGAACATCCACGGCTGCACATTCTCAAACTATGATGTCTGGTATGGCAACACCTACTGGACCGGCTATCAAGCTTCACCGCATCAGAACGGCATCTATTGGAGGGCGGACGTGAATAGCACGGCAGCGGCTTCTACAAACATCAATTTTTATGATAATACTTTTGTTGCGGGTGTGTCTAGTTACGCGGGTGGAACATCTGCGCTTTATCTTGAAGGTCCTGAATTTGCCAACATCTATAACAACGTCTTTGTCAACATACAGCCTGCTAATGGCTGCGTTGTGCTGCAAGTTTATCAGGGAAATTCTCCAATAAATACGGTCACATACCCCTCTGCCCACCTCTACAACAATTCCTTTTATTCCACATCAACCAGCATTTATTTCGCCGGTGGAAATTCGTTCGGTGGGTCATGGCAAAAAAATCGTTCAATCTCAATAACCAATAACATTTTCGTCAATCCGTTGACAGGTGTTGGGTATCAATACCTCTATATCTTTGATGTCGGAACGAACCTTAACAATCTAGCAATCAATGGCATCACCTTTAACTCTGATTACAACGCCTACGACCTTCAGAACAATCAGTATGCCCCCATGATTGGAAACAATGACGGTGCGTGGGTTGGATTTGGCAGTTTTAACTGGGACGCACATAGTCTTGACCAAAGGATTTCTTTTATCAATGCGGCAGGCGGTGATTTACATCTGCCAACCAACTCGCCTGCCATCGGTGCGGGAATGAATCTGACGGGACTTGGTTTGCCGGGTCTTTCCAGTGACAAGGACGGAAATCCTCGTCCACCGATAGGATCGTGGACTCTTGGAGCATATTTACCAATCGGTTCATCGCTTCTTCCGTATGCGTCGCTCGTGGCGTTGCCAGGCACTATCATTAACGGCCAGTCCACCACGTTGACATGGATGAGCATCAATGCGACCAATCTTGTCTTAAATGGAATAGGACAGGTTGCGCTGAACGGAAGCAGAACTGTTTCACCGGTTCAAAAAACGACATATGTAATTACTGCCACAGGCACGAACGGAACCCAGTCTGCCAGCGCTGTGGTTTTAGTCAGACCTACCCCGCCCGGAAAGCCCATAACACAATAATTGATGATCGGAATGATGAAGGCAATTTCTGCACTTTAGAATGGCGCAGTTAAGAATTGGAAGGCATATCAAAAATTTCAATTAGGCTCATCTCCAGACAATGCAGGTATTCGAGCAGTGTTTTTTCACTGTCCTGACATTTCAGAACTATTTATCAAACCTAAAACCAGATTTAGATGCCTATTGGAAATATAGAGCGCGGTGCGCATTTGTGGTCGAGGCTTCGAACCAGAATTTTTACGCTGCTACTCTCCAGCCAGTTCGCGGAGTTCGGTGCTGGAACAAGAATATCGCCGCCATTTCGTTTTTATGGCCTGAATGAGATGAGCTTGGGTGAAGGCGTGATGATCAACCCCGATTGCTGGCTTCAGACTATTCCAGCTCGTGGAGACGGGCGCGCGCCAAAGCTCATCATAAAGTCGCATACAGGCATTGGGATGGGCGCTCACATTTCAGCCGCAAAACAAATCATAATTGAAGATCATGTTTTGCTGGGACGCAACGTCCACATCTCGGATCATGCCCATGCTTTTGAAAACATAAATACTCCCATCATGCAACAAGGTATCAACGGCATTGCGCCGGTATCCATCGGCCGGGGAACCTGGCTGGGGCAGAATGTTGTCGTGCTGCCCGGTGTGACCATAGGCCGACATTGTGTCATCGGAGCCAATTCCGTGGTCAATTCGTCCATTCCCGATTTTTCCGTGGCGGTTGGGGTGCCTGCGCGCGTGGTCAAACGATACAATCAGGAAACAAGTCAGTGGGAGAAAATTAAAAGCTGATTGATCTTGATAGACAGTTTCCAAGGAAAAAGAAATATTTGGTTGCATTTAACGATCAAAAAATTTATCAAGGCCAAAAACATTTGTGAGTCTTAAAGCGCAAGTTGCTCACGGACTGAAGTGGCAGGCAATCAGCATTGTCGGTCGCCAGCTCCTTTCGCTCGTGGTTTTTACCACCCTCGCCCGACTGTTGGAACCTTCCGCTTTTGGTTTGGTTGCCCTCGTTGGTGTCTATTTCGGCCTTGTCATGATGTTCGTGGATCAGGGTCTCACCCAGGCATTGATTCAGAGGCAGGATTTGATGCCAGGGCATAAGGACGCCGCGTTTTGGTTCAATTTGGCCTGCGCCACGATTCTTTGTTTGGGCACAGTGGCCTTGGCGGGGCCGGTGGCGGCGCTATTCAAAGAACCTCTGCTCGTTCCGTTGTTGCGCTGGTCATCGCTCGGATTGATGATTGGAGCTTCTTCGGCGATACATTCCACACTTTTTACCAAGGCGATGGACTTTCGCCAGCCGGTGCTTCGTGGTTTGATTGCCAACGCTGTTGGCGGTGCTGTGGGCATCGGCATGGCGCTGACGGGCTGCGGCGTCTGGTCCTTGGTGGGACAACAACTGGCGGGCGAGGCTGCCGGCGCCATTTTCCTTTGGAGCATGTCAACCTATCGCCCTGCCTTGAAATTTTCCATGCCCCACTTTCGTGAACTTTTCGGCATCAGTTCGTCGGTTTTTGCCACTTCCATCCTCTGGTATTTCTCGTCCCGCCTCGACCAGCTTGTGATCGGTCGCTTCTTTGGAGCACCCATGCTGGGATTATATTCGATTGCCGGCAAGATTCCAGGCCTGGCGAACATGATCACCCAGCAGCCACTGGCTATTGTTTCGCTGCCATCCTTGTCCCGTGTTCAGACGGACCATGCGAAAATGCGGCAGGCCGTATGTCAGGGCATGGAGTTGAACGCCGTTATTTCTTTCGCCGTGTTCGTGGGTCTGGCGGTCGTCGCCCCGGAACTGGTGCCGCTTCTCTTTGGAGCCAAGTGGGCGGCAGCAGCCATTTGGTGTTCTTGGTTGTCTCTGTCCGCACTTGTTGAAGCGCTACTGGTATTCTTTTATCCCATATTGCTCGCCTCTGGCGGGATTGGCAAGTATGTGTGGCTTAACATCTGGCACACTATCGGTGTGGTTGCGGCTTGTCTGGTTGGGATACGGTCCGGCGTTACTTGCCTGATAATGGGACTGATCCTGAACAATCTGATCATTGCTATTCCAGCTTTGCTGTTCGTTCGCCATCGGATTGGTTTGAGTCCGTCAAGCTACTGCAAACCTTGTTTGGTGCCTGCATTGGCCTCGTTTTTCATGGTCGGCATGATTTGGCTGACGGCAGTTGTGTTGCCGACAGATATTCTGCTTGTCTTGCGATTGGCCTGTAAGATGATGATAGGCGGCGTAGCCTACATCGGATGCGTATTGCTCTTTGCGCCATCGATCTTGAAAAAACTGGCTAATACGGTTGGCCATGCATTTCGGCGCTCGAATATTTTGCCTGACGCCACCACTGCTATTTAACCTTAAATATACAAAAATAATTCAATGCTTACAACACAATTGGAGTTTGCAAAACGAGTTGCACGCGGAACTCATCGTCGCATTCAGACGTCATTGATCAAACAAGCATTATGTCGGCGGGGACTGGCGGGGGTTTATAATATCCCAACTTTTACAGTCCAAGAAGAATTGGAGACGCTTTTCGATTTGGCGCGCGCGTGCAGTCCCAATGCCCGCGTGCTTGAGGTGGGATCATATCTTGGTGCTTCGACTTGCTTTCTTGCCGCAGGCTTGCGTGGGAACTGCGCCTCGATCGTTTGTATTGATACATGGCAAAATCAAACCATGTCAGATGGCATTCGAGACACATTTGAAGAATTTAAAAAAAACGTAAACGCGGTCAGACAGCAACTGACTCTTATCCGCAAGTTCAGCAGCGATGTTGTTCCAGAGGAACTGGGTGGACAATTTGACCTTGTCTTTCTCGATGGAGACCATAGTTACCGACAAGCTCATGCGGACTTTGAACTCGTCTCAAATTTGGTGGCTGCAAATGGAGTGCTGGCGTTTCACGACAGCCAATTTTTTGAAGGGGTTTCGCGTGTTATTGGAGAAGCGCTTGAATCTGCAAAATGGCAAATTGGTGGGTCCGTTAGAAATCTGCTCTGGGTCAGGCGAGCCCAGTTTTCCCATTAATCCTTGGGCCAATTCATGATTGTCTCCATCATAATCTGCACCAGTAACCGAGCCCCATATTTGAAGAAAACTCTGGAATCGGTGCAAAAATTAGATTTGATTGCCGGACTTGAGCATGAACTTATCCTCGTAGAGACGGGAATTACCGACGATATCAACGCGGTGCTGCAAGCCATCTCGATTCGTGGGATTAGGGTTCGGAGAATTGCCGAATCACATAAAGGCTTGGCGAAAGCCAGGAATCTCGGAGTTAAGGAAGCATCTGGGCAGATATTGCTTTTCACCGATGACGATGTTCAGCTCCCGCAAAGTTGGATTGAAATCATTTGCGCGCCGATTCTGGCCGGAACAGCGGATGCGGTTGCGGGCGAGGTTGTAATAGTCCCCCATTTACAAAGGCCGTGGATGACGGCAGTGCATCGTTCATGGCTTGCCACCACTGATTCTGTGGATTTAAGCAATCCCGATCGTCTGGTGGGTGCCAACATGGCGATTAGTCGGGCAGTTTTTGAAAAAGTGCCGGCTTTCGATGAGGAGCTAGGTGCGGGAGCTTTGGGTCCGGGAGAAGAAACTTTATTTTCATGGCAATTGAAGGAAGCAGGATTTCGTCTGGCCGGAATGGCTTCATGTCGGGTCTGGCATCACTTTCAAGAAGATCGGCTGCTCCGAAATCGATGGTTGGCGGTCAGCAAACAGTTCGGCATATCTATCGCTTATCTGGCCCATCATTGGCAGCATGAAACAATACTCAACGCCCGCTACCATTATTACCTCACGCTCGCCGGTTATTGGATTCGTCGCATAGTGAGATGGCGGCAGTCCTTGCAAAAAGAAGGCATCTCGGAGTGGGAGTTGGGCTTCCTAGTCCGACTGCATCAGCTTGATTATTATCTCAACGAGCGAAAACATCCGCGCAAATACGGACGAAAAGGTTTAATCAAACTTCATCCTCCTTCGTTTGCTTCCGAGAATCTTGAAAATCGGGATAAAACGCATAAAGGTATGTCTTGAAATGTTCCGTCATCATTTCCACAAGCAATCGTGCTTGCGCGTTGGAAAAAACGTTGCAAGCCTTCGGTCGAATCAGTGTTCCAACCGGATGGGATGCAGAATTGATCGTGGTGGACAATGCTTCAAAGGATAACACCGCTGACGTGGTGCGGAAAGCGCAACTCAAAAATTTCAATGTGCGCTACCTTTATGAAGCTCGAGCGGGAAAGAGCAACGCCCTTAATACTGGATTGTCTATAGCTCAAGGTGAAGTCCTTCTGTTCACCGATGATGATGTGGTGCCGGCAAAGGACTGGCTCGAAAAGATTGCGACGCCGCTCTTGCAGCTTGAATGTGAAGGAGTGATGGGACATGTCCAATTGGCGGAGAATCTATTGCGGACTTGGATGAAGGCGGATCACAAGATGGCACTCTCGGCATCCAACGAGCACACAAGAGAGCTTGTGGGTGCCAACATGGGGTTGCATAGGTCTGTGTTCGAGCGCATTCCGGCCTTTGATCCAGAGCTTGGTCCCGGAGCCACCGGCTTTGGCGAGGAAACACTTCTCACCTGGCAGATGCGTGAAGCTGGCTTTCGATTAAGGTCGGTCCCCGAAGCATTGGTGGTTCATCACCCGGACGTTTCCAGATTATTGCGTTCTCAATGGCTGAACGGGGCGCGTAGACGAGGCGTTTCGATGGCTTATATTCTGCACCATTGGCAGCATGACGAATTAAACCGGCCGCTGGCTCGTTATTATTATTTATCTTTCAAGTTGTTCATTCGTCGGATTTTTCAACCTCCACCGGCTCCGAACGAGGAGGGATGTCCGTCATGGGAAATGAGTTATCTGGCCGAAATGGAATTGTGCAGGCAGTTCATCAAGGAGCACAGGCGTCCGAGGAATTATACCCGGCATGGGTTGGAAAGAAAAGAGGCGGATGACATTTCGAATGCGAAAAATTCATTTATGACATCCGTCAAATCAAACGGCACCCCTTGAACCTGAAATTTATCAAAGAATGAAAACAAGAATACAAAAAGCGTTTATCACCGGCGGAGCGGGGTTCATTGCCAGTCATCTCGTGGATGAGTTGTTGTCTCGCGGAACATCGGTTGTCATTTACGACAACCTATCTACCGGCAGGACGGAATTCTTGCCGCTGACTGATGCACGGCTGAAGATAGTCAAAGGCGATGTATTGGATTTGTCAAAATTGAAGGAAGCCATGATCGGCTGCGATTTTGTCTTTCATTTTCAGGCCAATGCCGATGTCCGTGGTGGCAAGGAAAATACCCGCATAGATTTGGAGCAAAACACCATCGCAACCTGGAATGTGCTCGACGCGATGCGCTTGAACAACGTCAAGGCCATCGCCTTTGCGAGCAGTTCCGCCGTGTATGGCGAGCCGGATGTTTTTCCTACTCCGGAAAATTATGCGGCATCACAAACTTCCCTTTACGGTGCCAGCAAGTATGCCGGGGAAGCGATGATCCAGGCCTACTGCGAATACTTCGGGATGAATTGTTTCATCTATCGTTTCGTCAGTTGGGTGGGGGAACGATACAGCCACGGAATTGTTTTTGACCTGATGAAGAAGCTGCAGCGCGATCGCGCGCGGCTGCCGCTGCTGGGCGATGGCACCCAAAAAAAATCCTACCTCTATGTCAAGGACGGCGTGCGGGGCATCATGCTCGGCATCGAGAAAGCGCAGGCGCAAAAAAACATCTACAACCTCGGCCATGATTATTTCATCACCGTCGTTGAAGTCGTCAAAATCATTTTGGATGAATTGGGTTTGCAAGATGTCGTTCTGGATTTCGCCGGCGGCCAGCGTGGCTGGGTAGGCGATAGTCCGCTGGTTCATCTGGATACGACCAAGCTTAAGGCGATGGGCTGGCAACCGGAGGTTTCCATTGAGGAAGGCATCCGGCGGACCGCCAGGTTTCTGCGTGAAAATCCGTTTCTCCTGCTTGAACGCCGCTGAAGCCTCACGGGTTTTTAAGATGGTCAGATTTGTTGACAATGAATAAAGAAATCAAGTGACTGGTCGCCTGATAAAACTTTTGATCAGCGGTATCCTTGGCGCCTGTGATGTCCTGGCAAAGTCGCTTGGAGGTCTTCGTCCGGGCAGTTGTGTGGTGATTAACTATCATTCAATTTCTGAAGAGACAAAACCACGCTTCGTCAAACAACTCGACTTTCTGTTAGTTTTAACCACGCCGATTCCTGCTGCAAATGAATTTGTATTTGAAAAGAACACGCGCTACGCGGCCGTGACCGTGGACGATGTGTTTTGCGATTTTGTAATTAGCGGATTGCCCGAACTTCGCAAGCGTAACATACCGGTGACACTATTTCCGCCCACAGGCTTTTTGGGGCGCAAATCTTCCTGGGATGATTATGGCGGTGAAAACAAAGTCGGCGAACAAGTCGTTTCTGCCGACGAACTCAAGCGCATTGCTAAATTCGACACGGTGGATTTTGGTTCGCATGGTGTGAATCATCTGGATCTTGCGCGCTTGCCGGAAGAAGCAGCCAGGCAAGAACTACAGAATTCAAAGAAATCCCTGGAGACAATTGTAGGACGCGAGATCACGGCGGTCAGTTTCCCTTACGGAAGCAATGGTTCAAGGGAATTGCGGCTTGCGGAAGAAGCAGGCTATAAATTTTATTTTGATTCCACGCCGCAGCAAATATATTCAGGCATGAGCATGGGACTAATCGGCCGGGTGGATGTTCAACCGACCGATTGGGATATTGAATTCAGATTGAAAGCATGCGGCGCATATCGGTGGGTGAGACGGGCGTCTGCCTGGAAAAAGAAACTTCGCGCGCGATTTGGAAGCTCTGGCGAGAATAATTCAAATCATGGATGAACAATTTTACCGGGCCGAAGTCAACGCTGTCACCGCATCAGAATGGTCGGCACTACTGGGACTGTTCGCCGATGCGAACATTTACCAGACGTGGAGCTATGGAGCCATCCGCTGGGGCGAAGAAAATTTGAGCCATCTTGTCTTGCGCCGAAATGGCGAAGTGGTCGGGCTGGCGCAGGTCAGGATTATCTGTCCCCGTCTGGTCAAGCGCGGTGTTGCCTATCTGCGTTGGGGACCTCTATGCCAGTTGCATGGGCACGAATTGGAATTGGAAACCGTGCGCCAGATGGCGGTCGCTTTGCATGACGAATATGTTCGGAAACGGCGGCTGTTTTTGCGTATCTTGCCGAACGTGTTTGCCGGCTCTCAACGCGCCGACATATTTCAGACTGCATTTTCGCAATTTAGCAAGGCATCGTCCAATCATGCGAACGCAGAAAGAACCTTTCTGCTGAATTTATCGCTGTCGCTCGAAGAACTGCGCAAGAAACTTGACCAAAAATGGCGGAACCAGTTGAACCGGGCGGAGAAGAATAATCTTGCGATAGTTGAAGGCGGTGGCGCTGCGGAATACCGGGTTTTCGCGCAAGTTTACGAAAAGATGCGGAACCGCAAGAAATTTGACACGACGGTGGATGTCAATGAATTTGGTCGAATCTGCGAGGACTTGCCGGCAGGGCTTAAGTTGAAGATTCTCATCTGCGAGCATCAGGGCAAACCAGTTAGTTCGATAGTTTGTTCAGCCATCGGCAATACTGGAATTTATCTTCTGGGCGCGACGCATGACGAAGGATTGAACACCAAAGGCGCTTATCTGTTGCAGTGGACGATGATCAAATGGCTCAAGGGGAACGGATTTCAATTTTACGATCTCGGTGGAATTGATCCCGAACAAAATCCCGGAGTCTATCATTTCAAGCAGGGATTTTCTGGGCAGGACGTATCACGCATCGCCCCCTTTGAATCGTGTGAAGATTTTATCAGCGCCATTGGGATGAAAGCGATGGACTTTGCCCGAGGCAGGTTTCGTCGATCCGCGAATAATTTAAAAAAGGAAAATTCCAAGTCCGTCTTGTAGGAAGCGGAATAGCGGCAGGCAAACCACTTTGACTCTAATAAGATAGAATGGATATTTCCATCGTCATTTTAAGTTGGAACGATAAACAGTATCTGGAAGTCTGCCTTCAAAGCCTGAGAAACGCAACGAATTCGCGCACTGTTGAAATTATTGCGGTAGATAATGCCTCCACGGATGGCTCGCCAGAAATGGTCGAAATATTGTTCCCGGAAGTGAAGTTGATACGAAACCATGAGAACCTTGGCTTTCCAAAAGGCAACAACATCGGCGTGCAGGCGAGCAGGGGAAAGTATGTCTATCTGCTCAATTCCGACATCAAAGTTTTCCCGGGTTGCCTGGATGCGCTGGCGGATTACATGGATCAAAATCCTGGGGTCGGGATGGTCGGGCCGAAAATTCTGAACCGGGATCTGACGCATCAAAGTTCGTGCCGCCGTTTTCCAACGCTGTGGAATAATTTTTGCGCGGCGACCGGATTGGCAAAGATTTTTGAGCGAACCAGATTTTTCAGCGGTGAACATATGTTTTACTTCAAGGGTGACCGGCTTATGGACGTTGACGTGTTGGTAGGTTGCTTTTGGGCGGTCCGGCGTGCGGCGGTCAACGAACTCGGCCTGCTTGATGAGGGATTTTTCATGTTTGCCGAAGATTTAGATTGGTGCAAACGCTTTTGGGAAGCCGGCTGGCGCGTGGTTTTTTGTCCTGAAGCGCAAGCCATTCATTATCGCGGAGGCAGCAGCACGAAAAAGGACGCTGCGTGGCTGGCGTTGACCCAGCAACGTTCCGTTTTGCGTTACTGGAAAAAACATCACAATGCCGCCGCCGGTTTTGGTATCAGATTTTTGATGTTCGTTCATAAAATCAGCCGTTGGGGAACAGCGTGGATAAATTATCTTGCCCATCCTTCAAAACGAAAGGACAGCGAAACGCGAATGAGGGCGGCCGCAGCCTGTATGCGCGATCTATTCTCACGCCATAAAGTAGAGAGCATCGGCATCACATCTCAAAGCGACACCATAAATGTGGCACCACACATCTGATGCAAACGCGGGATTCCATCAGGCGGTTTTTCCAGTATGCCAAGCGCCACGGTTTCCGGGCGACGATGGGACGCATGGGACTTTCCTTCAAACAGATTTGGATTGGAAACTGGCATATTATTTTCTATTGCGATCTTGCTGCTTGCAAACCAGGGACGCTTGCTGATCCAAAACGTGTGCGAGTGGATCGAAAAAATGCCGAGAGCGAACTGGATGGGCAAGATTTGTCGCAAATCGCCGATGTCTGGAGTCCTGAAATTACACGCCGCCAGATTTCAGAACGATTCGAGCAGGGTGCTTCATTGTGGTTGTTCAAGTTGGATGACAAGCTGGCGGCTTACGGATGGACTATAATAGGGCGGACGATTGAGCCGCACTTCATTCCTTTGGGGGCGAACGACGCGCACTTGTTTGATTTTTTTGTGTTCCAGGAATATCGCGGACAACGCATCAATCCTTCTTTGGTGAACCATATTCTGACCAAGCTTGCCATGGAAATGAGAAGCCGTGCATTCATTGAAGCTGCGGAACGGAACTCCGCCCAGTTGTGCTCATTAAGCAAAACACCTTTCCGACCGTTTGGCTTGGCCAGCAAATACAGCATATTTGGGAAAACACTGGTAGTCTGGAAACGAAAAGAACTGAAGCAGGCGCAATGAATATGATTTTGCGCCGTGAAGTGATCCAAGCTCCCATGACTTAAGGAGCAGGAACAGGAACCGAACGGTAGAACCGCTGGCTGAATTGTCCCGCATTGATGTCTGTATAGGTAAATGGAGGCGTGTTTGTCCAAACCGGAATCCAATCCACCAGATTAGTGGAGGCCTGGATGATACATTCCTGATCGGATGAACCCGAAACAGTCAAGACGAATTGACCGTTGGCATGAGCAAGTGGCGTTAAGGTGGGCGACGCGGGTTCTGACTGCGACATTATATCCGACGATGTGGTTTGATCGGATGCCTTGATTGCCGCCACAGATGCGGTGCTGCTTGGGGCGAGGACGGTCACCGTAAAAGTTTGGCTGACGAGATTTTTAGTTTTTTCGCCGTTGTTGGCAGTGACAGTGATGGTCGCTGTTCCGATGGCATTCTTTTTTGGTGTAAAGGTGAGCGTGCCGGTCGGGTTTGCGCTGATGTATTTTACCTTTGGCGTGGGAATCAATGCGTCGTCACTGGAAGCGGCGGTGATTTTAAGTTTCTGTTTTCCAGTGACTATGCCGGAAGTTATGCCGCTCAAATCCACCGTTTGTTCCCCGGCGTTTTCAGTCAGGAAGAGACTGCTGATTGGATTCAATGTTGGCGGCTGATTGAGGTCAATGACAGTGACGGTAAATGTCTGGGCAGCTAGATTATCAGTTTTTTCGCCGTTGTTGACAGTGACGGTGATGGTCGCCGTTCCGGTGGCGTTCTTTTTCGGTGTAAAGATGAGCGTGCCAGTGGGGTTGGCGCTGGTGTAATGTATTTTTGGTTTTGGAATCAAGGAGCCCTCGCTGGTGGTGGCGGTGATTTTGAGCTTCTGTTTTCCAATGATTGCGCCGGGACTGATGCCGCTTAAATCCACTGTTTGCACTCCGGCATTTTCATTGATGGAAAGATTGCCGATGACATTCAAAGTTGGCTGGTCACTCGCGGCTCCGGGGCTGCCCACGGCATTTAGGGGAACTTCGTAGGAAGTTTCACTTGAAAACGGACTTTCGAGACCCGTGGTGTCATATGCAGTTACGGCAAAATAGTAAGTGCCCCCTTGAACCAGATTGGAGACAACGGCGCTCATCGCGTTGCCAGCGGAAATTATGTTTGTGTAAGTTTCGCTGGCTCCGCCGAAGTAGACGTTGTAGCCGACGACATTTGTATCCGTGCTCGGCTGCCATGCGAGTGCCACACTTCCCGTCGCACCAGATGAAAATGGCAAAAGCGCAAACAAGACGCCGGCGATGAAGGCACAAACAGTGAGGCGCGCGGATCCAAAAAAAGCTTCCGTTCTGTAAATCACAACCGTTGCCTACGCATAATGCTTGCCAACGTGAAAATAGAATTGCAGATGCAATTTTTTAGGAATGATAACTGCGTTGCAGGACTAAAAAATAAATTGAAAACATCTGGGAAAGCCAATGTTTTCAGCATGGGCGACTGGGATTGCCCAATTATTTTTCACCACGCTGTCTCAATTGGTGACGTTCCGTTTAATCTTTGTAAAGAAATGTTTAAGACAGGCTTGTCTTGAAAAGGGGCAGTTCAAAGGAAGTGAGGTTCGTTTTTCGTGTGGAAAATTTTCGAGACGCCAAAATTGACGACATTGAAACAAATGCCGTCGCATCACCCGCAGGATCAGAAATTGCCATGCGAAAAAAGACAGCCTCGGCCAGAAAAATGCTGACAACGGTGCATGATTTTTGAAGTCGCTCGCAGATTGAGTTGCTTCAATTGCCGGGAACATACAAATTCCTTAAAATTTTTTATGAAAATAGCCATTGTCGGTTTGGGTTATGTCGGCCTGCCATTGTCGCTCCAGTTCGCGCGTTCCGGCGTGGACGTTTTAGGTCTGGACATTGATCAGGCCAAAGTCGAGTCGCTCAATCAGGGCCGGAGTTATATCAAACACATCGAATCCCCGGCCATCGCGGAGTTCGTGAAATCAGGAAAGCTCGCGGCCAGCACCGATTTCAGCCGCGTGAAGGAAACCGAGGCGGTCATCATCTGCGTGCCGACTCCGCTGAATAAAAATCGCGAGCCGGATATTTCCTACATCATCGAGACGGGCAAATCCATCGCGCCGCATCTGAAAAAAGGCACGCTGGTCGTGCTTGAATCCACGACTTATCCCGGCACGACCGACGAGGATTTGCGCGCTGTGCTTGAAGCAGGCTCGAAGTTGAAGGCGGGAACGGATTTTCACCTCGCGTTTTCGCCGGAGCGTGAAGATCCCGGCAACGAGCAGAGCAAAGTTGAAATCATTCCCAAGGTCATCGGCGGCTACACGCCCGCGTGTCTGGAACGCACGAAGGCGCTTTACGGACGCGCGATCAAAACGCTGGTGCCGGTTTCTTCCTGCCGTGCGGCGGAGGCGACGAAACTTTTGGAAAATATTTTCCGCAGCGTGAACATCGCGCTCGTCAACGAATTGAAAGTGGTTTATTCCGCCATGGACATTGATGTTTGGGAAGTCATCAACGCGGCGAAGACGAAGCCGTTTGGTTTCATGGCGTTTTATCCCGGCCCCGGTTTGGGAGGGCATTGCATCCCGATTGATCCGTTTTATCTGACATGGAAGGCACGCGAATTCGGCCAGAACACGCGCTTCATAGAACTGGCGGGCGAGATCAACACCGCCATGCCGATGCACGTCGTCAACCGCACCGCCGATGCGCTCAATGCTCAACGCAAATCCGTGAACGGCAGTCGCGTGTTGATCGTCGGCCTCGCCTACAAACCGAACGTGGACGACGAACGCGAATCACCGAGTTACACGCTGATGGAAATTCTCAAGTCGCGCGGCGCGGAGGTGGCGTATTACGATCCGTATGTGCCGGTCATCCGCCCGACGCGCGAACACGCGCATTGGACGGGCACGCAGTCGGTGAGCTGGAATCGCGAGACCGTGGAAGGTTTTGACGCGGTGATCATCTCCACCAATCATCAGTCAGTGAGTTACAAGGAGCTCGCCGACTGGTCGCCGTGCATTGTGGACACGCGAAATGCGATGGCCAATATCGCGGCCAAACCGGGACAGGTTTGGAAAGCGTGAACAGCGCATTTGGCTGGGAGAAAACATTGCAACTATGAAATTAAAACTGAAAAGGCGGATAATTTTTGTCGGCAAAACAAAACGGACGCGAAGACTGGTTCAAGTAACGCTGGTCAGCCTGTTCGCCGTGGCGCGCATGACCGAGGCGCAGTCGGTGATTGCGCCGCCGCCGTCGGTTGTAGTGACGCCGCCAGCCATGCAATCGGCTCCGAATGAAATGCAGGTTTTCAAGCCGGAAAGTCCCCTGTCAACTTTCCTTGATGAAGTGCAACCGCTGCAATGGGGGCCGGTCACATTGCGGCCTCATGTATTTTATCAGTTCACTTATGGAACCGGCGTCCAGTCCAGTCCCGGCCAGCAGCATGACACCGTTGTCCAGGAACTTGCTCCCGGAGTGCTTTTCATATTAAGCCCTCATTGGACTTTGGATTACACGCCCACTTTCACGTTTTATTCAGGAAACAGTTTTGAAAACAATGTCGGCCAGTCGGTCAGTTTGAATGGAGGAACGACTTATGGCGACTGGACTTTGGGACTTTCGCAAAATTTCACTTATTCATCCTCGCCGCAGGTGCAAACGGGAACGCAGACCTCGCAGCAGACTTATTCCACAAGCCTTTCGGCGTCCCATTCGCTCAACAGCAAGATGTCGGTGGATTTGGGAATCAGCCAGAACTTGAATTTCCCGAGCGGTTTTCAAAGCACCTTGGAGTGGTCAACAATGGACTGGTTGAACTATGAATTTTGGCCGCGATTGACCGCCGGTGTTGGTGCGGGAGCTGGCTATGTGGAAGCGACCCCCAACACGGTTTTTGAACAACTCCAGGCCCGTGTCAACTGGCGCGCAACGGACAAGACCAGTTTTGGGATCAACGGCGGCCCGCAATTCACGCAGTTCACGGAAGGAGGTGCCAAACCGTTGATCAATCCGACTTTTGGAGCCTCCATCCAATACCTGCCGTTTCAACACACACAACTTTCCTTGAGCGCAAATGAGGCGGTGAATAACTCCTATTATCAAAACCAAGTCTCCACAACCACCAGCGTCGGCGCGAATTTAAGCCAGCGCCTGCTTGAAAAATTTTATTTGAGCCTGGGCGGCAGCTATAGTTGGGAAAAGTATACAGCGGTGGCGAATGGCGTTTCCGCAAACAGTTCGTCCGATTATTATTCCCTCAACGTCAGTCTGAGCACGACATTTTTGAAGCGAGTATCGGCCTCGGTCTTTTACAGCTATAGCGACAACATCACCTCTCAATCCGGGCTGGCCTTTTCTAGCAGCCAGATCGGGTTCAACCTCGGATATAAATATTAAACGCCGGCTTTTACACCTTGAAAGAAAAACAACAGGAATTTAGCACCGGACAATTATCCGCCCCGCCCGACCTGGCGCCGGTTAAAAATTCCGGCCATTGGCGGAGCTTTGCGCTGATGGCGACTGTCCTCGTATTTTGCTTCGGCGTTCCATTGTATGACCTGGCATGGTTCGCGGCGATGAACGATTTATATTCGTATATCTTGTTGATTCCATTCATCAGCCTGTATCTCGTCTGGCTGAAGTGGAAAAGTTTGCCGCAATTTTCCGGGACCGTACGAAAACCCGCCGCAGTTTTTTTTGCGGGCGGCCTGGTAATTCTTTCCGGCTATGGACTGGCCCGCCATTTAGCCTTGAAATTATCCGAGGACGATTATCTGGCGTTCATGACATCGGCCTTCTTTTTATTTTTTACGGGCGGCTGCTGCCTGTTTTTGGGAAGGGAAATTGTGCGTGCGCTCGCCTTTCCCATTGGTTTTCTGGTTTTCATGGTGCCGATGCCTACATTTCTGTTGAACGGGACGGAAACTTTTCTGCAATATGGCTCGGCTTTCGCGGCGGAGTTTTTTTTCAATTTATCCGGCGCCACTTTTTTCAAGGACGGCCTTGTCTTTCAACTGCCCGGAATCAGTTTGGAAGTGGCGCCGGAATGCAGCGGCATCCATTCCAGCCTGGTGCTGTTGATCACGAGTTCAATCGCCGCCTATCTTTTTTTGCGCACGCCGTGGAAACGGATGGTTATGATTCTGGCCGTGATTCCGCTCGCGTTGCTACGAAATGGTTTCCGGGTATATGTCATCGGGGAACTTTGCACGCATATCGGTCCACAGATGATCGATTCGCCCATTCATCATCGCGGCGGCCCGTTGTTTTTTGCCCTGTCTTTGATACCGTTCTTCCTGCTGTTGATTTTTCTGCGAAGGTCGGAGCGGTTTATGAAAGTTAAAAAAATCCAATAATACAATATGCGAAAGTTAATCCATTTGTTTTCAATCCTGCTGGTTGCCGCACTGGTGGCGGCTGCCAGCACCGGCTGTTCGGCCAAGGCAAAAAAAATTTATCATTTGCAAAAGGCAAACCGGTATTTTGATGCCGGGCAATATGATCAGGCGGAGATCGAATATATAAATGTTCTCCGCAACGACCACGAAAACCTTCAGGCGATCAGCCGCCTCGCCGATATTTACTATGACGAAGGACGCATGATGAAGGCCGCGCCTTTCATCCTCAAAGGCCATGAGTTGGCGACCAATGACCTGGACTTGAACCTTAAATTGGGAATCATTTATCTCTCGTTCGGAAAAATAAAGGAGGCGCGTGACGAAGCCAATTTTGTCCTCGACCGAAATCCGCAAAATGATCAGGCGCCGTTGCTGCTGGAACAAACGGCGGTGACGCTGGCAACGGCCAAAGAAGTCAAACAGCGTCTCCAAGCATTGTCACAGAAAAGCGACAGCGCCGCTTTAGAAGTCGCTTTGGGCAGCCTTGCGCTCCGTGCGGGCGATTTAAAATCGGCGGAGTCCGCCCTTATCCGCGCGCAAGCCCTCAATCCAAAATCAAGCGCAGCTTGGTCAGCCCTTGGTGCTTTGTATCTGGCGCAAACCAATCTGGCCCAGGCCGATTCCGCCTTCAAGACAGCAGCGGAGCTGGCTCCGGCTCGATCGCGCGAAAAATTGCAATACGCCGACTTCAAGGCTCAAACCGGAGATCCGGCAGCGGCCAAACGCATACTTGAAGAAATGGTTCAAAAAACCCCGGATTATATTCCTGCCTGGATGGAACTGGCAAAACTGGCGGCGGCTGAAAAAAAATATGACGATTGCATCGCCTTATTGAACAAATTGCTGGCGCGGGATCCGGATAATTTTGACGCTTTGCTGGCGGGCGCGCAGGTGAAGCTGGCGCAAGGTAAAATTGACGAGGCCACGACAGATTCAGAAAGGCTGGCAAAAATTTATCCGCAGGCACCTCGCGCTCATTACCAACTGGCAGTTGCTTATCTGGCAGAAAATGAAAATGACAGGGCCGCCGTGAGTTTGAAGAAAGCATTGGCTCTGGATGCGAATTTTTCCGAGGCCACATTGCTGCTGGCCGGACTTGAAATCAAAACCGGCGAGATTGATCCGGCCATTCTTTCCTTGAAACAGTTGATCCAGCAACATCCGCAAATAGTGCAGTCTCAAATGTTGCTGGCGGATGCCTATCGCGCGCGCGGCAATTTAGACGAAGCGCTCGGGATTTACCGCCAGTTGGAGGCGTCCTATCCGAAAAGTTTTCAGATCCCACTGGCGATGGGAACAATCTTCCTTCAGCAAAAAGATGGTGTCAAGGCGCGCAAGGCTTTCACCAAGGCGCTTGAACTGGATACAAATAATTTCATGGTGGTCGAACAATTGGTGGATTTGGATTTGACGGAGAAACAATATGCGGCAGCGCTGGCATTGGTGCAGCCGCAACTGGAAAACCATCCAAAACTAGCCGCGCCATGCCTTCTTGAGGCGCAAATTTTCATGTCACAGGGTGACACGAACCGCGCCGAGGCCGACTTGTTCAAGGCGGCTGAATTGCAGCCGGAGGTTGAAACAACTTATATGTGGCTTGCCCGTCTATACATGGATTCCAGGCAAAATAGGAAGGCTCTGGCAGAACTCCAGATTGCGGCGGCAAAAAATACCAATGACGTGGCGCCGCTCTTGATGAGTGGATTGATTTACAATGATGAGAAGGACTACAAGGCTGCGCGCGATGCTTATGAAAAGCTGCTGGTCATAGACCCGAAATACAGTCCGGCCCTTAATAATCTGGCTTACCTGTATTCCGAATATCTGGATGATCTCGACCGGGCGTATGAACTGGCGCAAAGAGCGAGAGGTTTGCTTCCGAATGATCCGTCAACTGCGGACACGTTGGGATGGATTCTCTGCAAGCGGGGACAATATGCGTCGGCCTTGAGCTTGCTTCAAGAAGCCGCGAGCCAATTGCCGGGCGAACCGGAGGTTCAATTCCATCTCGGCAAGACGTATTACATGATGGGCCAGGAAAATCCGGCGCGGCTGGCTTTTCAACACGCCTTGCAATCGGGCAAGGAATTTCGGGGCAAGGATGAATGTAATCAATGTCTGGCGGTTTTGGCGGTTGATGTCAAAACAGCCGGAGCCGACGCGCGTGCCAGCCTGGAAAAAAGAGTGTCCGCCCAGCCGGATGATTCAATAGCTCTCCTTCGCCTGGCGGCCATTTATCAACGCGATGGAGCAATGGACAAGGCAGTGGGTGCCTATGAAGGGGCTTTGAAAACTGATCCCAAGAATGTGGGCGCACTGGTTAATTTATCCCAACTTTACTCCGCGAACAAAAATACTCAAAAGGCGTTTGAACTGGCCAAGGCCGCTTATAATCTGGCACCGGATAATGCAGACATTTCACTCATGCTGGCTCGTCTGGCTTATGCGACGGGTGACTATAAATTGTCGTTAAATTTACTCCAGCAAATCGCGGGCAACCAATCCGGCAACCCGCAAGTGCTGTTTGATTTTGCCGAGGCGGCTTATGCCATGGGACAAGTGGCGGACGCCCAGGCGGCCATGCGCAACGCATTGCAAACGGGCAATGCCTTTGCAGGAGGCAATGAAGCCAGACGGTTTCTCAACCTCACCGCTCTCGCAAACAATCCTTCGCAGGCTGCGACGGCGTCGCCGCAAGTCGAAGCGATCTTAAAATCAGAACCTGATTACGTTCCGGCGCTCATGGCACTGGCCGGTATTAACGAACAAAAAAACGATGTCAGTTCAGCCAAAAACACTTATGAAAAAATATTGAGCCGATACCCTGATTTTACCCCGGCTCAAAAACGCCTGGCAATTCTATGCGCGGAAAATGCCGACAATGATCCGCAGGCCTACGAATCCGCAACCAAGGCGCGCGCCGCATTGCCTGACGACCCGGAGGTTGCCAAGGCTCTTGGAATAATTTTTTATTTGCAGGGGGATTACCCGCGGGCGGAGAGGTTGCTCAAGGAAAGTGCGAATGCAAGGAACACTGATCCTGAAATTTTATATTATTTGGGAATGGCGCAATACCATCTTAAAAAGACAACTGAATGCAAAAACAACCTGCAACAGGCACTTAATCTCAAGTTGGCCGCCCGATTCACGCAAGAAGCAAAGCGGGTTCTGGCTGAATTAAAATGATATTTTGTTTGTTTGGTTTAAAGCTGCCTCATGGAAATCAATGATATTCAAATTTCGATGATGTCTATAAAGAATGCTATAATGAAATCATGAAAATTTTCAATTTCAAAACTTTTATAATGCTTGCAAGCCTGTTGGGCGTTGCCAATTCGGTTTGGTCCCAAACCCCGGCGAGTTTGAATATACAATTTTCGAATGGCTATGCTCGCCTTGATATAAACGGCACGGCAAGCAATGCCTGCACAGTTCAATACACGACAAATTTGGTGCAGTCGAATCCATGGCACTATCAAGCGAATTTTCTTTTGACTAACAGCGAGGCTTTATTTCTAGATACAAACCAATCATTATCAACTACGCGTTTTTACCGGATTTTTACTCAACAATTGCCGACCAACGTCGTGCCATTGGCCAATATGATCTGGATTTCACCGGGCACTTTCACGATGGGCAGTCCCACAAACGAGGCGGAGCGGATCGCAGATGAAACGCAGCACACAGTGACCTTGAGTCGGGGATTTTACATGGGCAGGTATTTGGTGACGCAAGGAGATTATCTGGCATTGATAGGAAGCAATCCGAGTTATTTTCCAACCAATCATGTCCAGAATCTAAATCTTCCGGTTGAAGAAGTGAACTGGGATGACGCGACGAATTATTGTGCGCAGTTGACACAACAGGAAGCCTTGGCGGGAAGATTGCCATTGGGTTGGTCATATCGGCTGCCGACCGAATCCGAATGGGAATATGCCTGCCGGGCGGGAACCACAACGGCTTTTTATTATGGAAATGCATTGCGGTCAGGGATGGCGAATTTCGATGGCACTCGTGAATACGATTCAACTGGGGGAACGATTACTAATTTGACCGGAATCAATCTCGCACAAACGACGGTCGTGGGCAGTTATGAAGCAAATGCATGGGGGTTGTCTGATATGTGTGGCAACGTGGAGGAGTGGTGTTGGGATTGGTATGGAACTTATCCCAGCGGAAACGTCACTGACCCGCAAGGGCCTGCCACAGGCCCAAGCCATATCGTTCGGGGTGGTGCTTGGTTCTATCCAGGCGTATCGTGTCGGTCAGCGGAACGCGGTGATGCATTTGGATTTTTCAATTTCCTGGGTTTCAGAGTTGTTTTGGCTCCTAATTGAACCTATTTAACCGTCGGATAGGATTACAGTTTCAGATTTAAACAGAATACATTGATTTTATGGCATTTACGTCATGTTTTTTCGAGAAACTGATTAATCAATTAAAAAAAGTCGGATTTCTTTACTATTTTCCTATCCTTACACAAGTTGGAAACCATTTTTAATTATGTGTAAACTACTATAAATGAATGGCATAAGTTTCTTAATTTGAATAAAAAAAATCTTGGCATTGCCCTTGCTATACTTCCCTAGAGCAGCATAAAAATTTGGCAACAATTAAAATAAATAATGAAAAACAATATGAAAAACAAATGGTTAATGGCTGGGGCTATGGCGGCATTCGTCGCTTTTAGCGCAACTGTGCAGGCGACTTCAATTACCGGATCAATCAATTTTGAAGGTGGAACAATCGATCTGAATGGTCCGATTTCCACCGCCACAACAATCACCGCCTTCGGGGGTTCTTCGATTGTGAATGGCAATGCAGGTGTAGCGCCTACGGGTTCTTTTGCGGGCACCCAAGGGTCAGCCGTGACGTTCGCTGGAGCTCCACTCGTCTTTTCACCCTCGTCCTCTTACGTTGATAATCCTGTGCTTTGGACGTTCACGTTTGGTGGCAATATCTATTCCTTCGACTTGACGAGTGTTGTGTCTAGTGTTGGCGTTGGCCCTTCGCTCAACCTCGCGGGAAGCGGGATTTTGACAATCAGTGGTGGCGTCTATACTCCCACAGCCGGCACTTTTTCATTAAGCGCGACCGGAGCTGGCTCTGGACCCATAAATGAAACTTTTGGTTTTACTGCCGGAAACTCTGCGGTTCCAGATGGCGGCACAACGGTAATGCTGCTCGGAGTCGCTCTTTCAGGGCTTGGTCTCCTTCGCAAAAAATTGGAGGCTTAATAGTTAGCTGACATTTCGGTGTATTTATGGGGCAGGGATCAGTATCCCTGCCCCAACTGTTTTATAGATTGGCATAAGAAAATTTCTTTGCTGCATTATTGTCCTGCATTTGGGATTATTTGTGTTCGGTCTTGGTTTGCGAATGGGAAAATCATTTGCAGGCTTTGTTTTGAGCCAGGCCTCCTTCGAAACGGAACATATAATGAATAACGCAGCCATTCTTGCCTTCGCCGCCGCTTCTATTAGCGGAACTTTGGCATTAGTGTTTGCCTGGTATGAGCGGCGTTCCATCGCCCACCTGTCTTTTGTGGTGGGAATGGTTGCGTTGGCAGTGGAAAGCATTTTTGGCGGATTAACCGCATCTGCAACATTCCCGGACGAGATGGTTTACTGGCAAAATTGGAGATTGCTTGCCATGTCCTTGCTGCCGGGAATCTGGCTGTTCTTCAGCTTGAGTTACGGTCGTGGAAACCACCGTCAATTTCTTGTCCGATGGCGATTTGTGTTGGGTGCGGCCTTTCTAATTCCAGTTGTCCTGATTGTTTTTTTTCGTGATGAGTTAATTGTTTCCCCTACCGAAGCAACGGGGGGAAACCATTTGATGTTCGGCTTAGGAACGCCAGGCATTTTTCTCAATATTTTCTTTTTGATTGGCGCAATCTTTGTGCTGATGAATCTCGAGCGCACCTATCGGGCGGCGGTTGGGACTATGCGTTGGCGGATTAAATTCATGATTCTGGGGCTGGGAGTGTTGTTCGCAGTGCGGGCGTATGTCAGCAGCCAGGCGCTGCTTTTTCATGCAATGAATCTTTCATTGCAAACGGTCAATTCAGGCGCGTTGCTGGTCGCCTGCCTGCTGATTGCGCGTTCGCTTTTCCGTGCCGGACATTTCGACATGGACGTTTATCCTTCGCACGCGGTTCTTCATAATTCATTCACGGTTTTACTGGCCGGAATTTATCTGCTGATTGTCGGGGTGTTCGCACGAGTTGTGACGGTATTCGGAGGCGATGCAAGTTTCACACTCAAAGCTTTTATTGTGTTGGTGGCTTTGGTATTGCTCGCGATTTTGTTGCTATCGGACCGGGTTCGGATGCAGACGAGCCGTTTTGTCAGCCGTCATTTTCAAAGGCCGCTATACGATTATCGCACCGTATGGCGGAGATTCACGGAAGGCACGGCGTCCTGTGTGAAGCAGGCGGAACTCTGTCATGCGACGGTCAAATTGGTGACGGACATATTCCAGGCTCTTTCGGTGAGCGTCTGGCTGGTGGATGAAAAAAAGGAAAGGTTGATTTTCGCCGCCTCAACTTTTTTATCGGAAACCAAAGGAAGCGAATTTAATCCGGAAACTGCCGCTGCGGCCGAAATTATCAGCGCACTGCGAAACCATCCTGATCCAGTTGACATTGATATTTCAGGCGAGAGTTGGGCGGCGGCGTTGCGAAGATGTCATCCCGACGAGTTTCGCAAAGGCGGTAATCGCATTTGCGTGCCGCTGCTTATCAATGGCGATGTTGTCGGCATATTGATCCTGGGCGATCGGGTCGGCGGGATGCCGTTTTCCTTGCAGGACTTTGATCTGCTCAAATGTGTGGGCGATCAAATCGCGGCCAGCCTGCTCAAGGTGCAGCTTTCTCAAAAACTTTTGCAGGCCAAGGAACTTGAAGCGTTTCAGACGATGTCGGCATTTTTTGTGCATGACTTGAAAAACACGGCCTCGACGCTCAATTTGATGTTGCAAAACCTTCCAGTGCATTTTGACGACCCCGCATTCCGAGAAGATGCGTTGCGCGGAGTTTCAAAGACCGTAGCGCATATCAATCGCCTCATCGGGCGGCTCGGAATGATCCGGCATGAATTGCAAATCAAGGGCGTCGAATCCGACCTAAACGAAGTGGTTGTAAAGTCACTCGCCGATTGGGAAGACGTTTCGGGAATTGTTTTGGAAAAAAATCTTCGGCTTTTGCCGAAAATATTTCTCGATCAGGAACAGATGGTCAAGGTCGTGACTAATCTTATTATCAACTCCAGGGAGGCTATTTCAAAGAACGGGCAAATCCGCATTGAGACGAGTCAGAACAACGGCTGGGCCGTTCTCGCCGTCGCGGACAACGGCTGCGGCATGAGCGCCGAGTTTCTCAACCGCTCATTGTTCCGTCCCTTTCAAACCACAAAAAAAACCGGGCTTGGCATCGGGATGTTTCAAAGTAAAATGATTGTCGAGGCGCATGGTGGCCGGGTTGAAGTTGAAAGCGAGCCGGGCAGGGGCACGACGTTTCGCATCCTTTTGCCGCTGCCAAAATAATCCAAGATGAATCCAAAATTATTGATCGTTGATGACGATGAGGAAATCCGCACGCAGATGAAGTGGGCGCTGGCGAAGGATTATGAAGTCCTCCAGGCGGAGGATCGCGCCAGCGCGATTGAAGCCTTTCGTTCCAACCATCCCGCCGTGGTCTTGCTGGATTTGGGCTTGCCGCCGCATCCCGGAAATCCCGAAGAAGGGCTTGCCGCTTTGTCCGATCTGCTGGCGATTGATCGCTCGGCCAAAATCATCATTATCACCGGACAGGGTGAAAAAGAAATCGCCCTGCGCGCCATCGGCACCGGTGCCTACGATTTTTTGACCAAGCCGGTTGAAATGGACGAGGTGAAATTTTTATTGAAACGCTGCTTCCACGTCGCGCAGCTTGAAAAAGAATTCCGCGAGATGCAGCAATTATTGCAGGGCGATGGTTTTGAAGGAATGCTTGGCACCAGTCCTGCGGTCCGCACGATTTTTGATTCGATCCGCAAAGTGGCTTCTACGGATGCTCCCGTTTTGATATTGGGCGAAAGCGGAACCGGAAAAGAAATGGCCGCTCGCGCGATTCACCAGCGAAGTTCGCGCAAGAGCGGCCCGTTTGTGGCGATCAATTGCAGCGCGATTCCCGAAACGCTTTTGGAAAGCGAATTGTTCGGCCACGAAAAAGGCGCGTTCACCGGCGCCCACGCCCAGCGCAAAGGGCGCATCGAATCGGCCACCGGCGGAACGCTTTTTCTCGATGAAATCGGGGAAATTCCATTGCCGCTGCAAGTGAAGCTGCTGCGTTTTCTTCAGGAGCAGTGCATCGAACGCGTCGGCGGCCGGCAGGAAATCCAGATTGACGCGCGCGTCGTCGCCGCAACGAATGCCGATCTCAAAAAAGGAATGGCGGGCGGAACTTTTCGCGAAGATTTATTTTACCGCCTCTCCGTCGTCCAGATCGTCCTGCCGCCGCTGCGTGACCGGGAAAATGATATCCGTTTGCTCGCCCAATTTTTTCTTCAACGGTTTGCAGC
The DNA here is from genome assembly GCA_036268155.1 of Verrucomicrobiia bacterium. GTDB lineage: Bacteria > Verrucomicrobiota > Verrucomicrobiia > Limisphaerales > UBA11358 > UBA11358. Next base: position 41,469 of record DATAUQ010000143.1, read on the forward strand.
CCAGGTCAATAAATCCGGGCTGACTTTTGACCCGGAGGCGTTGCGGGCTTTGAACCGGCACACCTGGCCGGGCAACATCCGCGAGCTGGAAAATTGCGTGAAGCGCGCCGTGATCATGGCCGAAGGCAAACGCCTGACCGCGCAGGATCTTGAATTATCCCCGTCCGATCCAAATGCCAGTGTCACCACCCTGAAAGATGCGCGCGAAAATGTGGAGCGCGAAATGGTGCAGCAGGCGTTGCGAAAACACTTGGGTAAAATCACCGCCGCCGCCAGTGAATTGGGCATCAGCCGTCCCACCCTATACGAACTGATGGAAAAGCTGGGAATCGTCAGGGAATAAAAAAATTCCAAAATTCCGCGCCAGAATCAGAACATCTGGAACCGTTCGGGAACGTAAATGATGTCGTAAGGTTTGAGATAAAACGGGCCGGTCTTTTTTCCCTGCATCACGAGTTTCAAGTTCAGGATGTAAGTATGTTCGCGCCCATCTTCCTGGCGAATCACGCGCACATCTTTCAAGTTGGCTCTTGAATAATCAAAACCGCCCGCTTCCATGATGGCTTCCAGCGCCGTGAGCGGATGGTCGGACAAAACTTTTTCCGGGCGAAGCACCGCGCCGGTCACAAAAACCGGAAGGGAAGAAGATGTCACTACCACGGTTACTTCCTTGGTGACGAGTTGGGATCCATACGCCTTGGATATTTCTTTTTCCAAGTCAGGTGGAGTAAACCCCACAGCGGTTATTTCACCGACTGATTCCAACGTGATTTTGCCATCGCGTCTGATTTGCTGGATCGTGTCCAGATTCGGCGAACCTGGAAACGAAATTTTCAAGACATCGCCTTCCCGTAAAATCAATGACTCGGAATGAATTGGCGCGGCCAGTTGCCCCAGTTGGTTCGTCCAGCCCGGCGGCTCCGAATGGGATGGCTCCAAAATCGCGCTTTCTTGATTAGTTTTGCAGCCTGTGACTGCCAGCGACAAGGCGGCCATCGCAAGTGCCAAAAAATTAACCACGCGCAATTGACTGACAAAACCGCCAACTGCAATTATTTTTTTCATTTGTTGCCTTAAATTTTATTTCAATTCTGGTTGAAGTTTTACACAAATAAATACCTGCAAAGCGTATAAGTGTCAGGCTGCGGAGTCAAAGGAGTTTTTCGCCAACATCCGCCGGACTTAACAGTCATTCATTGACTCTTGATTTGCGTTTGCTAGATTCTGCGCTCGTTTCACGGAAAAATTATACAGAAAATTCAATTTTATGGCCAAAGCATCGAAATCGAACAAATACGTTTACACCTGGGGCAACAAAAAGGCCGACGGCGACGGCAGCATGAAGCCGCTGCTCGGCGGCAAGGGCGCGAACCTCGCTGAGATGACGCGCATCGGATTGCCCGTGCCTCCAGGCTTCACCATCACCACCGAGGTCTGCACTTATTTTTACGCGCACAAGAAAACTTATCCGAAGGAACTTCAGGCGCAGATGGAGGCGGGCATCGCGAACATGGAAAAGATCATGGGCGTGAAATTCGGCGACGCGAAGGCGATGCCGCTGCTCGTGGCTGTCCGTTCCGGCGCGCGCGATTCGATGCCGGGCATGATGGACACGATTTTGAACCTTGGCCTCAACGACCAGACAGTTCTCTCGCTCGCCGCTGCGACGAAGAATGAACGCTTCGCGTGGGATTGTTACCGTCGTTTCATCCAGATGTATGGCGACGTGGTCATCGGCGTGCAAAAGCGCGCGAACGAAGATCACGAACCGTTCGAGACGGTCATCCACGAATTCAAGCACAAGAAATATCATAAGGACATCATTGACAGCGAACTCACTGCCGCTGACCAGAAGGAGCTCGTGAAACTTTTCAAGGCGCTCGTGCTTGAGCGCACCGGCAAAGGTTTTCCGAACGATCCGTGGGAACAATTGCGCGGCGCGGCGGGCGCGGTGTTCGGCTCGTGGATGAACGATCGCGCGATTGTTTATCGCCGCAAATATAATATTCCCGCCGAATGGGGCACGGCCGTCAACGTGCAGGCGATGGTTTATGGCAACACCGGCGAAACGTCCGGTTCCGGCGTGGCGTTCACGCGCAATCCGGCGAACGGCACGAACGAATTTTACGGCGAATTTCTCATCAACGCGCAGGGCGAAGACGTCGTCGCCGGCGTGCGCACGCCCGAACCGGTTTTGAAATTGAAAGACCAAATGCCGAAGTCTTACGCGGAACTTTTGGAAG
>DATAUQ010000144.1:0-31622 GCA_036268155.1 Verrucomicrobiia bacterium
ATTTTTCAAGCGCGGCGTGCTGCTCATCACGCCCGGCGACCGCGAGGACATCATCCTCGCCGCCTGCACCAGCATTGACGCACAGAGCGATGAAAAAATGGCGGGCATCGTTTTGACCGGTGGGTTGCGGCCGCCCGAAAGCATTTTGAAAATCATCCGCACCATGCCGATCCCCGTTTTGCTCGCGCAGGCGGACAGTTATGAAGTCGCCTCCAAAGTCCATACGCTCATCGTCAAGACGCGGCCGAGCGACGCGGAAAAAATCTCGCTCATCCGCGACATCGTCGCCAAAAATGTGAACGTCAAAAAAATCATCAACTCCCTATGATAATTTTAAGTTTTGAATTTTTAGTTTTTAGTTGCAGCATTCGTCCTGCATGAAATCCAGCGTCGTCAGAGAAAAGAGTTACGCCTTTGCCTTGCGGATCATCACGCTGGCCAGATGGTTGAAGGAACAAAAAGAATTTGAAATTGCCGGTCAAATTTTACGTTCTGGCACGGCCATCGGAGCGAATGTTGAAGAAGCTTTGGCTGGAATCAGCCGCGCGGACTTCGTCGCCAAAATGTCCATCGCCTCCAAAGAAGCGCGAGAAACTCGTTATTGGCTGCGGCTGTTGCGCGATTCAAAATTGTCCCTGAATCCAGAATTACTCCGCTTGAAAATGAAAGTTTGGAGTTGATCCGAATTTTGACCGCCATTGTCAAAACTTCCCAAGCGAGCGTTCCCAACTCAAAATTAAAAATTAAAAACTAAAAATTTAATGCTGCCACTTTCTCCATTTCTAAAAACTTTGCCCGTCTACCAGCCGGGTCGCCCGATTGAAGAAGTCGCGCGCGAAATGAATTTGCCTGCCGACTCGATCATTAAAGTCGCGTCGAACGAAAATCCGTTCGGGCCGTCGCCGCTCGCGCTTGCCGCGCTGCAAAAAGCAATTGCGAGTGTAAATCTTTATCCCGACGGCAACGCATTTTATTTCAAACAAAAACTTGCCGCCAAACTCGGCGTCGAGCCTGCAAATTTAATTTTAGGCAACGGCTCGAACGAAATCATCGAGTTCGTCTCGCACGCACTTCTCGGAAACAGTAGCGCAGGCGTCTCGCCTGCCGCCACTGATGGAAAGGCTGCTCGCGCTGGCGCACTCGCGGCAGGCGAGACGCCTGCGCTGCCACTCGCCGCCAACGTGGTCGTCTCGCAATTCTGTTTTGCCATTTATCCCATTGTCGCAAAAATGTTCGGCGCGAACGTGATCGTAGTTCCGGCAAAAGATTACGGACATGATTTGCCCGCGATGCTCAAAGCCATCACGCCAAAAACACGGATTGTTTTTGTCGCGAACCCGAATAATCCCACCGGCACGCTCGCGCCGCGCGAGGAAGTGATTCAATTCGTGAATGAAGTTCCTGACGATGTTCTACTCGTAATGGATGAGGCTTACATTGAATTTTTAGACGATGCCGTGGACTTGGTTCCGCTCATCCGTCTCGGTGTTCGCAAGAATCTGATTTTGATGCGGACGTTCTCAAAAATTTACGGCTTGGCCGGTCTGCGCATCGGCTACGGCATTGGAAATCCCGATTTGATTGCTGCGCTCGAAAAAACGCGCCAGCCGTTCAACATCAATTCCCTCGCGCAAGCCGCCGCGCTCGCCGCGCTGGACGACGACGAACACGTCCGCGAAACGCGGTCGAACAATTTTGGCGGTCTTCAATTTTTCGAAAAAGCGTTCCGCGATTTGAAACTGGAATTCGTCCCGTCGTTCGCGAATTTCATTTTGGTCCGCGTCGGCGAAGGCCAGAAAATTTTTGACGCGATGCAGAAGCAAGGCGTGATTGTGCGTCCGATGGGCGGCTATCAATTGCCGGAATGGATTCGCATTTCCGTCGGCACGCCAAAAGAAAACGAACGCAGTCTCGGCGCGTTAAAAACTGCCTTGGGCAAAATTTAATTCAGCCACGGATGAAACACGGATTGAACACAGATTTGAATCCGTGTTTCATCTGTGTTCAATCTGTGGCTAAAATAATTATTTGAATCGCGGCGAAAACTGATTACTTATTCCCCGCTGAAAACAATCAACAAGCCAAAGTGAAACTGACCGACCTGCGGGGCATCCTGCAATACATTCCGCAATTCCGCGAGAAGACGTTCATCCTCGCGATTGACGGCGCGATCGTCACCGACGAAAATTTCGCCACGCTGCTGCTCGACGTCGCGGTGTTGCGCTCGCTGAACATCCGCGTCGTGCTCGTCCACGGCGCGTCGGCGCAGATCAAACTGCTCGGCGAGGAACAGAACGCCAAGCCATCCGACCTCGACGGTGCGGGCATCACGGACGCGAACACGCTCAAGCTCGCACTCACCGCCGCCAACCGGCTCACGCACGAGATTCTCGAAGGTCTTTCGGCGAACGATTTGCGCGCCGCCAGCACGAACGTCATCATCGCGCATCCGATGGGCATCATCGGCGGCGTGGATCATCTCTTCACCGGCAAAGTCGAGCGCGTGGACACCGCGCTGCTTCAGACTTTGCTCGCGCAGGACGTCATCCCCGTCATTCCGCCGCTCGGTTTCGATGGCGATGGCCGGACGTATCGCGTCAATTCCGACGGCGTCGCGCTGGCGGTCGCCGAGGCGCTCAAGGCGATAAAACTGATTTTCATCACGTCGCAAGACGGATTAATTTACAACAGCCTGCTCATCCGGCAAATGCTTGTGGCTGAATTGGAAAAATTATTGCAGACGAACAGCGCGGGTTTTGCACCGGAAATTTTGTCAAAGGCGCAACACGCCGCCGCCGCATGCAAGGCCGGTGTGCCGCGCGTCCACGTCATCAACGGCAAGGTGGATGAAGGTTTGCTCGCAGAAGTTTTTTCCAATGACGGCATCGGCACGTTGATTTACGCGAACGAGTATCAACAGATCCGCCCCGCGAAGAAAAAAGACATCCGCGCGATCCAGTTGCTGACGAAGGCCGCCGTCGAATCGGACGAACTCGTCAAGCGCAGCCGCGCCGTGATTGATAAAAGCCTCGCGGATTATTTTATTTTCGAGATTGATAAAAATCCCGTCGCGTGCGTCGCGCTGCACGTTTATCCCGAACAGAAAAAGGGTGAGCTCGCGTGCCTTTATGTCAGCGCGTCGCACGAAAACCAGGGCATCGGGCGCAAGCTGATCCAGTTCGTCGAAAACAAGGCGCGCGAAATGGGCTTGAGCGAATTGCTCACGCTCTCGACGCAGGCGTTCACGTATTTTCAATCCAAAGGCGGCTTCGGTGAAGGCACGCCCGACGATCTGCCGCCCGCGCGCCGCGAAAAATACGAGCAAAGCGGAAGAAATTCCAAGGTGCTCGTGAAGAAATTGAAATAAAGCGTCTGCGAATTTTTTAACGCAGAGGCGCAAAGGCGCAGAGAAGACAAAATGAGCGCATGGAGAAAACAAGCACTGGAAACATTGCCAGAATATCGGCAATTGATTGAGAATTATGAAACGCCAATGGCGCTTTGGATTGAGTTGCAATACCGCTTTTCTCTTGATTACAAAAAGCTCGGCGACGATTTAATTGGCCGATTTTATCAATATGCGAAATGGTGTTTAGAATCACCGGGTGAAGGCGACTATTCTTCAGATGCAGGAACTGCTGCTCATGTCGCGTTCTATGAACATTTAACAGACGGAAGGGCAATTCAAGAAGACATTTACAGATGGCTTTCAAAGGAGGAATTTTTGAAACTCGAAGAAGCTTTTCGTTATCATCTCGAACCAAAAGAATACGAAGAATTCAAAGATAGTTTGGAAAGGCGCGCGAAATTTCTCAAACAAATTCCAAAATCCAAAAAATGAATTCCTCTCCGTCTCTGCGTCTCTGCGTTGATTTTATTTCTGCTTGCAAGAAAAATGGAATTACTCCAACTCAATTTGCTCTCACCGTCAGTATCGCCGAGCAAACCGTTTCACTTTTTGAGAAAAACAAATTCGTAAAACAATTTCCCTGCTCCACTTCACGTTTCGGCATCGGGCAGGCGGAAGGCTCGAATTGCACGCCGCTCGGATTGCATCGCATCGCGGAAAAAATTGGCGCGGGCGAACCGGCGGGAACGGTCTTCAAAGCGCGCAAAAGAATCGGCCATACGTCGCAGCCGGAATTTGCGGACGCCAAAATCACCACGCGCATTTTGTGGCTGGAAGGTCTCGAGCCGGGTTTGAACAAAGGATTCAACAGCGGCGTCAACGTGGATTCGCACGCGCGCTACATTTACCTCCACGGCACGGCGGACCAAAAATCAATCGGCCAGCCCGCGTCGCGCGGCTGCATCCATCTCGCGGATGCGAATTTGATTCCGCTGTTTGATTTGCTGCCGGGCGGAACGCTGGTTTGGATTTCTGAAAAGTAAAACGTCGCGCGAAGGACGCGAAGACGGCGAAGGAAAATTGTTGCAACCTTCTTTTTCTTCGCGTCCTGCGCGCGACAATTCTTTTCTCATTGACCTTGCGAAGTTTTCCACCAACTTGGTTTTGTGTCCGTCCGGCTTGGCAAAATTTTCCTCGTCATCGCGCTCGCGGCAATGCTCGGCGCGCATTGGGCGTTGTTGCAAACTGTCGCGTGGACGACAATGCTCGCGGACAATCTTTGCACGCACTCCGCTAAAGAAGCGGTGACAGAAACTTTTGACGGCAAACATCCGTGCTGCCTTTGCAAAGCCATTGCTGCTGGAAAACAATCGGAAAAGAAAACCGAGTTTTCGTTCCCGTCGCAAAAACTGGAATTTCCGCCAGCGAATGAAAATTTTGTTTTGATCGCGCCGTCGCAGTTCCAACTATTGCCACAGGAAAATTTCTCCGCCAAATCTTTCGCGCAAAAGCCGCTGCTGCAACCGCCGCGCGTATTCTTCGTTTGATTCAATTGTAAATTGGGAGGGTCGGCGTGTCGCTGTCCCTGAAAAACAAAATTCGGGTCGGCGACACGCCGACCCCCCCCAAAAAAAAAATATTCCTTTAACCTTGAGAGCGCCGTTGTGCGTTCTCGCAATTTTGAGATTTGAAAATGAAAAATAAAATTAATTCAGCAGTGGCAAAGGTTGGTTGTGGTTTATTCGCGGGATTACTGGCGCCAGGCATCGTTCACGCGTGCGCGTGCGGGTGCGGTGTTTTTGACGTGGGCGGCAGCGGCATGTTGCCGGACGGCGCGGGCGGGATGGCGTTTTTGCAATACGATTATATGGATCAAAAGCAAAACTGGAGCGGCAGTTCCAAGGCGCCAGCGGCGGACAATGATGACAAAAAACTGGAGTCCGATTTCATCACGCTCGGATTGCAATATATGTTCAGCAGCAGTTGGGGCGTGCAGGCGGAGCTGCCTTATACTTTCCGCAACTTCACGGGAACGGACGAGGGCGGCAACGTCGCGTCGCATGACTGGAGCAGCTTGGGCGACATCCGCGTTCAAGGGATTTACACGGGATTTTTCGCCGACCAGTCCGCCGGTGTGACCTTCGGCCTGAAATTGCCGACGGGCAGTTTCACCGAGGATACGGACTTGGTGGATCGCGACACGCAAATCGGATCGGGCAGCACGGACATCTTGCTGGGCGGATTTTATCGCGGCAACCTGGATCGCGATCAAAAATGGGACTGGTTCGCGCAGTCGCAACTGGACGTGCCGACGTTGATCCAGGATGAATATCGTCCGGGTGTCGAACTCGACACGGCGGCGGGAGTTGATTACAAAGGATTCTCGCTCGGCAAAGTGCGGATTTCACCGCTGGCGCAGGCGATTTTTTCCTATCGCAGCAGCGACAGCGGCGATGCGGCCGATCCCGACAACACCGGCTACGAACGAATTCTGCTTTCGCCGGGAATTGAGTTTCATATCCATCCGGTGAAAATTTATGCCGACGCGGAATTTCCGGTTTTCCAAAATATGACCGGCGATCAGCTCGTCGCGCCGGTGCTGTTCAAGGTGAGCGCGAGCTATATGTTTTGATTTGCGGTAGCGTCGCGCGCGGTTCAGGCGCGCGGCGCTTTTGACTTCCGACGCAATTCGTTTAACTTGGTTGCCCTGAATCATGGCAGCCATGAATTTGAACGAACAGATGACGCAACTGGCAAAACAGGCCAAGGCCGCGTCGCGCGAACTCGCGAAACTTTCCACGCGCGAGAAGAATGACTGCCTGCTCGCGATGGCCGATGCGCTGGAAAAAAAATCAGCCGCGCTCAAGGAAGCCAACGCGCTCGACATGGAAATCGGCGCGAAACTAAATCTGTCGGCGGCAATGCTCGACCGGCTGCAACTTGACGACAAAAGAATTTCCGCGATGGCCAAAGGCTTGCATGAAGTCGCGGCGTTGCCCGATCCGGTTGGAAAAATTCTGGACGAACGCGTCCGGCCAAACGGACTGAAGCTGCAAAAAATTTCCACACCGATTGGCGTCGTCGTCATCATCTACGAGTCGCGTCCGAACGTGACGGCGGATGCGGCGAGCCTTTGTTTCAAATCCGGCAACGCCACGATTTTGCGCGGCGGCAAGGAAGCTTTGAACTCGAATCAAATCATCGCGCAAACGATGATTGACGCGGGAAAAATCGTGAATAGAAATTTTCCAGGACACGCGATCCAAGTCGTGCCGACGACTGACCGCGAGGCGATTCCCATTTTGCTTTCGCTCACGCAATACGTTGACTTGTGCATGCCGCGCGGTGGCGAAAGTTTAATTCGCGCCGTCGCCGACTGTTCGAAAGTTCCCGTCATCAAACATTACAAAGGCGTCTGCCATGTTTTTGTGGACGCCGAGGCCGATTTGAAAATGGCGGAAGAAATCGCGATGAACGCGAAGGTGCAGCGCCCCGCCGTCTGCAACGCGATGGAGACTTTGCTCGTGGATAAAAAAATCGCGGAAAAGTTTCTTCCCGGCATCGGCGAAAAACTTTTTGAAAAACACGTCGAAATTCGAGCCGACGATTCGAGCCGCGAGATTTTGAACTCAAAACTCAAAACTCAAAACTCACAATTGCGCGCAGTTTCCGAACAGGATTATTTTACGGAATACAACGATTACATTTTGAACATCCGCGTCGTGGACGGCGTGAAAGCGGCGATTGACCACATCAATTTTTACGGCTCGTCGCATTCGGACAGCATCGTCACGAAGAACGAATCGCACGCGAAGCAATTCCTCGCCGAAGTGGATTCGGCGACGGTTTATTGGAACGCCAGCACGCGATTCACCGACGGCGGCGAATTCGGCATGGGCGCGGAGATCGGCATCAGCACCGACAAGATCGGCGCGCGCGGACCGATGGGACTGGACGAATTGACGAGCTACAAATGGCTTGGCTTTGGCAACGGGCAAATCCGAAATTAAAATTTTGTGAGTTCAGAAAATTTATCTTCTGACGCCGAGCGCGCAAAATTCATCCGCGAACAAATTCCTGCGAACGGACTTTTTGCGGGAATGGATTGGCGGATTTCGCCGATGCCGTTTCCACTGGGAGAAAATCTGGCGAAGGAAATCGAATCGCTTGGCCGCGTGCTGCTGCAATTTTATCGCGCGGTTAATTTGCTCTACCGCAAAAGCGTTGAAGGCAAGCAGCCGGAATGGGTCGCGCACTGGCTCGACCTCGGCAAACCGCGCGAGTTGATCGAACTTCAGCGTTCGGCAATTTTCAAAAATGAAGTCCCGCGCGTCATCCGTCCCGACATTTTGCTGACGGAAAATGGTTTCAGCATCACGGAACTGGATTCCGTGCCGGGTGGAATTGGTTTAACGGCGTGGCTGGGGCAGACGTATTCCAAAGTGGGGCAGGCTTCCAGCCTGCCAGTTGCGGAACAACAACCCGGCAGGCTGGAAGCCTGCCCCACTCTCATCGGCGAAGCGGACGGAATGGTTCGCGGCTTTGAAAGTATTTTCGGTGAAGCAAAAAAAGTTCACATTGTCGTCTCGGAAGAAGCCGCGACTTACAGGCCGGAAATGATTTGGCTTGCGGAGCAAATCGGCAATTCAAGATTCCAGATTCAGAATTCAGAATTTGTGGATTACAAAGACGGCGACGCGGTTTATAGGTTTTTTGAATTGTTTGATTTGTCCAATGTTTCCAATGCAAAAAAGATTTTTGAACTCGCGGCGGAAAAGAAAATCCGCCTGACACCGTCGCCGAAGCCGATGTTCGAGGAGAAGATGCTGTTCGCGCTGCTGTGGAACCGGAACCTGCAATCTTTCTGGCGGCAGGAACTGGGCGAAGGTTTTTTTGCAAAGCTCAAAAAAATAATTCCCTACACCTGGCTTGTTGACCCGGCGCCGCTGCCGCCGCACGCGGCGATTCCTGAATTGAATCTCACAGACTGGTCGCAACTCAAGACGATGTCGCAGAAGGAACGCGATTTGATTTTGAAGGTGTCGGGCTTTTCGGAAGATGCGTGGGGCGCGCGCGGCGTTTTTCTCGGCAGCGACTTGTCGCAGGCGGACTGGAGCGCGGCGGTTGATGACGCGCTGAAAAATTTCGAGGTGTCGCCGAGCGTCTTGCAGCGCTTTGAAAAACCGAAAATAGTTGAAGCAAGCTGGTTTGATTTTCATAAAAATGAAATCATGCCCATGAAAGGTCGCGCGCGACTCTGCCCATATTATTTTGTCAGCGGCGAAGGCGATTCAGCGCGCCCGCAACTCGGTGGCGTGCTTGCGACGATTGTTCCCGCCGACAAAAAAATTGTCCACGGCATGACGGATGCGATTCTTGCGCCATGCGCAGTGTGAAAAATCAAGCTGGCGGAGAGAGTGGGATTTGAACCCACGGTAGTGTTACCTACGCACGCTTTCCAGGCGTGTGCCTTAAACCACTCAGCCATCTCTCCACCGAACTTGGCACTGTGGCCGACCACGGCACGTTTTTCAATTCAAAACTCGGCTGGTTAAAAATTGTCGCGCGAAGAACGCGAAGAAGCGAAGACGATTTTTTTTCTTTGCCAACTTCGCGGCCTTCGCGCGACCTAAAAATTCAAACTCCGCAGCTTGCTGACAAATTAATTTTCCGGCAAACTTTGCGCCGGATGAAAAAGAAAATTTCCGTGAATAAAAATTCCTTGCGCCCCCATTCCAGCCTTTTACTCGATGGCGATGAACGCGCCGCCGCGCGCGCCATGCTTTATCCCGTCGGCTTCACGAAGGAAGATTTCGCCAAGCCCATCATCGGCATCGCCTCGACCTGGAGCAACGTCACGCCCTGCAACATGCACATTGACAAGCTCGCGCTCGAATCCGAAAAAGGCGCGAACGCCGCCGGTGGCAAAGCGATAATTTTTAACACCATCACGATCTCCGACGGCATCTCAATGGGCAGCGAGGGCATGAAGTATTCGCTCGTCTCGCGCGAAGTCATCGCCGACTCGATTGAAACCGTCGTCGGCTGCGCGGGCATGGATGGCTTTGTGGCCATCGGCGGCTGCGATAAAAATATGCCCGGCGCGCTCATGGCCATCGCGCGACTGAATCGTCCCGCCGTTTTTGTTTATGGCGGAACGATTCTGCCCGGCTGCATCACCGGCGACACGCGCAAGCTCGATGTGGTTTCCGTCTTTGAAGCCATCGGCGCGCACGCGAATAAAAAAATCAACGACGCGGAATTTCTCACCGTCGAACAATGCGCGATTCCCGGACCGGGTTCGTGCGGCGGAATGTATACGGCCAACACCATGGCCTCCGCCATCGAGGCGCTCGGCATGAGTCTGCCGAACAGCTCCGCGCAGAACGCCATTTCGCCCGCGAAGATGGACGATTGCCGCCGCGCCGGCGCAGCCGTCGTGGAAATGTTGCGGCGCGGCATCAAGCCGCTCGACATCCTCACGAAGCAGGCGTTTGAGAACGCCATCACCGTCGTCATCGCGCTCGGCGGTTCGACGAACGCCGTGCTGCACCTGCTCGCCATCGCGCACGCGGCGAAAGTGAAGCTGACCATTGACGATTTCACACGCGTCGGCAAACGCGTTCCCGTGCTCGCCGATCTGAAACCGAGCGGAAAACATCTCATGTCCGAACTCGTCGCCATCGGTGGCATTCGTCCGCTCATGAAAATGTTGCTCGATAAAAAATTATTGCACGGCGACGCGTTGACCGTCACCGGCGAGACGATTGCCGAGACGTTGCGCGACGTGAAACCGTATCCGGCGCATCAAACAATCATTCAGCCGTTCGACAAGCCGATCAAAAAGGACAGCCATCTCGTCATCTTTCGCGGCAACCTTGCGCCCGAAGGCGCGGTCGGAAAAATTTCCGGCAAGGAAGGATTGCGATTCACCGGGCGCGCGCGCGTTTTCAATTCCGAGGAAGCCGCGATGGCCGCGATCCTCGACGGCACGATCGTGAAGGGCGACGTCATCGTCATCCGCTACGAAGGGCCGCGCGGCGGGCCGGGGATGCGCGAGATGCTTTCGCCCACGTCCGCCATCATGGGCAAGGGACTCGGCAAGGACGTGGCACTCATCACCGACGGACGGTTTTCCGGCGGCAGCCACGGCTTCGTCGTCGGGCACATCACGCCGGAAGCTTACGTCGGCGGGCCGCTCGCGCTCGTCAAGAACGGCGACGCCATCACGATTGACGCCGAGAAACGCGAACTGACGCTCGAAGTGACCGGCAAAGAACTGAACGTCCGCCGCAAATCGTGGAAGAAACCCGCGCCCCGCTACACGCGCGGCGTGCTGGCGAAATACGCCGCGCACGTGACGAGCGCGTCGGAAGGCGCGGTGACGGACAAGGATTTGAAGTTGTGAATGTGAGTTGAATAAAGTTAGGCACTTGGCTTTTTCACAATTCTTTCTCTCGTCATTACTTTTTCGCCAGTGTCAGTGAGAGACCAGAATAATCCCATGCCTCCTTTTGTCGTTCCGGTGTAATTAACATTCACGAGTCCTAATGCCTTCAACTGAATTGTAATTGTCTTGAATTGCTGGTCGTCCAGCGTCCGCGCGCCTTCGCGAACTTTAGCATCATCTGCAAGAACATTGGCGAGAGTGCCTTTTACCGCATTGTCGCTTGGATGGTCCATCAAATATGGCGCGAGTAAACTAAACAATTTCCGCCAACTAAATTCTGCTTTCCAAAGTTCAGTAGAACGGTGAACAGAATTAGAATTATAATAATATCCAACCTCCCCGTTGACGATTATGCTCGCGTCAAAATCTGCAATATCCTCAACTTCCTTCACGTCATCCGTTTTGAAATTTGCCAATTGGAGGCGAATTTCGTTGTTCTCCTTCCGAAGTTCATTAATCTCAACAAGCACGTCTTGACTCGCGACTAAAGATGCACGCACCCAGCCAACTGCCGGATACGTTTTGATTGTTTTGGAAAGGCTCAACGCTACCATGCCCGGAAGCTCATCCGCAGTTTTCCAAAACTTAACCAAGCGATTTGTCGCCACCTTGTCTCGGAACGCTTTGAGCTTCTGCCGAAGCACAGGGTCAATGTCCGATTTGTTCACTGGAATCGAGTCAGGCTCTTCGTGAAGCAAGGCAATGATTTTAAGGCCGCGCTCTAGCGCGTAATTGAATTCTTTTTCAGTGTAGCTGATTCCTTCCGGCGTCAACGAGCCGTAGCGTCCACCGATAATTATCAAGTAGTAATCGCAATCATCTATTATCCGCTTGATGAATGCCCATTGCTCGTCATCTGCTGCCGGAAATAATTCCATACCAGCGGGAATACAGTCCATTTCCATCAGAGCTTGGATAACGCGCTGCCGTTCTTGTTTGAGATCGGCATATGTCGAACTGACGAAAACTTGATAGCGCTTGTCCATAACTGGAAAGGAGGCTATCAGCTTTGCCGTAGAATCCCAACGGGATTCCATCAATCAGCCCAGGGTTGGTCCGAGCCGGACTGGCGAGGAGCTACCCGGGAACAACCACAAAAAAATCATCAACCCTGAAAGGGTTGCATCGCCGCCGCCCACCGCTTCAACCCCTTCAGGGCTGATTCAATTTCCGATTCATCACCCAGCGTAGGTGCTTGCGCACGGCCACCAATCGTTCCAACGCCGGGCTGAATGATTTTGCCCTGTTGGGGCAATCCCAATTCAACCGCGAACCACGCGCAATACGCGAACAACAATTCCAAAAAATCTTTCGCGTATTTGGTGCATTTCGCGGTTCGTCTGATTCTCCGTTTCCCATTTGAGAAGCGCGGCGTTCGTCGAACACTGTGACAACCGTTTCAGTCGAAGGCGGTGCCAAACCATTTCTGGTAGAGCGGGCCGACGACGGGCATGGGTTTCATCTGTCCGTTGACGGCGGCGATGAAGCCCATGATCCAGAGCACGATGATTGATGCGCCGAATGCGAAGTAGAGCAACGGAACGAGGAGCATCAGGAACGATTTCATGAACGCAAGCACAAATAATAGAACGAACATCATGACGGCCACGCAAATCCATCCGACAAAAATCGTGATGGCAAATCCAAGCACCTGGCGCAGATGAAACGCGCCGAGCTTCGTTTTTTTACCGCTGTTTATGATGATGGCGACAATGAACCCGATCAGCGTCAGATAGGCGATGATGGCGGCGGTCTTGTCTTCCGTGATGGCGGGCGGCGATGGAGTCTGGGTTGGAATCGTGGTATCCATAGTATTCAGGTGGTTGAGTTTTTTGGTTTCGTCCCTAACTGCGACTTGATGAAAAGGCTATTTCGGGGCTGATTGGTGTCAAGCCGTGATTTCGATGACTTATTCACATCACCCACGAAAACCTGTTTCTAATTTTCCCGCCAACCCGTCCAGGTCCGCCGCGTTTTGCGTGTCAAAAAATGGGTCATAATTTGGACAGTCGTTCCATATATTAAAAGGTTTGTCCTGGTTTTGTTTGAATGCCGCCGTGGCATGAAAGGTGCAACAAATCAGGGCGATGAACATCACTGCGAGCCTAAAAAATGAATGGGTTCAGGTCGAGCGTCAGCGGAAAGTCCGCGTGAAACGCCGCCACGAATTTTTTGGCCACGTCGGGCTCGGAGTCCGGCGCATTTTCATTTTTCTTCTGGTCTCGACGATTGGTGTGGCCGTCTTCAACCACCGGGTGGAGATTCAAGGCGCTGCTCTGGCGAAGCTCCATGCAGAGTTGAGAAAATCCTACGCTTCAAACAGCCTGCGGCAAGGTGCCATCAATTACGAGAAGCAAATTGACGAGATAACGAAGTGAGACCGCTCAGGCGGACACTCCGCCCGCAATATATTGTTCCATCTGCTCGATGGCGAAGTTCTGCGCGGAGATGATCCAGTTCACAAGGTCGCCGATGGAGATGATGCCGACGACATTCGCGCCTTCCAGCACCGGCAGGTGGCGCACGCGGTTTTCGGTCATCAACCTCATGCAATCTTCCACTGAATCATCAGGCATGACGGAGATGATTTCTTTCGGAAGAATTTCCCAGACTTGTGTCTTTCGGGAATTTTTCCCGTGCAATGCGATCTTGCGCGTGTAATCGCGCTCGGTGAACAGGCCGGTAAGTTTGCCGCCTGACATGACGAGCAGCGCGCCGATGTTTTTTTCGGCCATCAACTGGATGGCTTCAAAGACGGTCGCTTCGGGCGCGATGGTCCAGAGTGCCGTAGTTTTATGGAAAAGGATGGAGCTGATGGGATAGGCGGTCTTCATAGGCTTTATGAACTTATCCCCCTGCTTCGCAAATCTTGCAAGTAAAAGTTTTAACGATTTTTAACAAATTGAAGGGCGGTTTTGCTTTCCGCCAAGGCGCGTTTGTGGTTTCATGTGCAACACGCCGGATTGTCCGGCGTAAACTGTTTACAAACCATGGAAACACTCACAACTGTCATACTAAAGCCGGGCGAGGCGGATCGGATTGTCGCGGGTCATCCGTGGGTTTATGCCGGCGAAATCCTGCGCGTCACCGCGCCAATCGCCGATGGTGAACTCGTCCAGGTCAAAGACCATCGCACGCGACTGCTAGGCGTCGGCTTCTTCAATTCCAAATCAAAAATCCACGTCCGCATCATCGCGCCGGAACGTGTGGACGTGAATGAAAAGTTTTTCGAGGAGCGAATCCGCACCGCGCTCGTTGTGCGCCAAAAACATTTGCCAAACGCAACGAGTTTTCGCGTCGTGAACGCCGAAAGCGATTTCTTGAGCGGCCTCATCGTGGACAAATACGAGGACGTTTTGGTTTTGCAAATCTCCTCGCTCGGCATGGACAGGCGCAAGGCGATGATTGTTTCCGCGCTGCAAAAAATCTTTTCACCGTGCGCAATCACCGAGCGCAGCGACATCGGCTCGCGTAAATTTGAAGGGTTGCAGGAATCGAACGAAGTTTTGTTTGGCGAATTGAGCGGACCAATTTCCGTGAACTTGAACGGACTGAAATTTGAAACCGATCTGGTCGGCGGTCACAAAACCGGAATGTATCTCGACCAGCAGTCAAATTATCAGGGCGTGTCACAGTTCGCAAAAGGCGCGCAGGTTTTGGATTGCTTCAGCTTTCTCGGCGGCTTCGGTTTGCACGCGGCACGCGCGGGCGCGGCGCACGTTCATTTCCTCGACCAGAGCGCGGACGCGATTGAAGCCTCAAAACGAAACGCCGCGACAAACGGCCTCGCGGACAAATGTTCGTTCGACACAATCAATGTTTTTGATTGGCTCAAAAACAACACCGCCGTCAAGCCGCACGAGCGCGTCATCCCGCGCTTTGATTTAATCATTCTTGATCCGCCGTCATTTACTCGCAACCGCGCGTCCGTGCCGGATGCGTTGCGCGGCTACAAGGAGATTCATCTGCGCGCGTTGAAACTTTTGAAAGTCGGCGGCACGCTGGCGAGCTTCTGCTGCTCGCATCACGTGGACGCCGGGCTGTTCCTGGACTCGCTGCTGTCGGCGGCATATGACACGCGCCACATTTTACGCCGCGTGGCGACCTACGCGCAATCGCCCGACCATCCAATTATCCCGATGATTCCCGAAACGGAATACTTGAAGGGCTTTGCGTTTGAGAAGGTGCGGTAATTTATTTTAACAGTTCACGCTGCCAGTTCATCAATTCCGCCGCGTGCTTGTCCCAGTCACGCGCGAGATCACCGATGACCGCCTTGCTCGCAATGAGCGTGGGGTCAATACCGAGTGCGTGTGCGTGTGCGTCGCGGCGTTTTTCGATTTCGCGAAAACGGCGGAATTCAGCCTCGTTCGGACGACGGAATTCGTGCCGCAAAATTTCCGGATGCTGCACAGTCGGAATGGCGAGTCCTGTTTTGACCGCTTCCAGCAATGTTTCGCGGCGGCGCGGGGACATCTTAAGCGACAGGATGTTTTCAAACGGCTGCCGCGCAGCGGCGGCATCGGCGATGTCCACCATGCGTTCGTGGCTCAAGATAAAAAACGGCGGACGGCAATAAGCAATGGCCTCCTTTTCGCGCCACTGCCAAAGCTCGCGCAACACGGCGAGCGCCGGACGGCTCAAAATAGAACTGCCCTTCACGCGCCAGACAGCATTGACATCCACGACGGTCGGGCGCGAACACTCCTCGATCAAGCGCGCGCAGGATTCCTGATGCCAGGCCATCTGGCTTTTGGCATCGAGCGCGGATTTTAATTTGTCCGCGAGCGGTTTCAAATAATGCGTGTCGTTGCGGGCGTAAATTTCCATTTTCTCGGTGAGCGGACGCTGCGCCCAATCCGCTTTCTGCGAACCTTTGTCCAGCTTCACGCCGAGAAAATTTTCCACAAGCGCGCTCAAGCCGAATTGCCGCTCGCCCAAAAGCCGCGCGGCGAGCATCGTGTCGAAAATGGCGGAAGGCGTGAACTGATGATGTTTTTCGAGCAGGCGCAAGTCGTAATCCGCCGCGTGAAAAATAAGCTCGCGGCCATTGAACGCATCGAACAGCGGATCAAGATTTATTTCCGCGAGCGGGTCAACCAATTCGTCGCCGTCGGCGGTGCTGATCTGGATGAGGCAGACTTTTTCGGGATACGCATGCAAACTGTCCGCTTCCGTGTCGAGCGCAATCCATTTGGCGGCGCGAAGCTGCGGCAGAAACGCAGCCAGTTTTTCGTCAGTGTCAATCAAGACACCATTTTTAACCGCAAAGGCTTCACGGCACAAAAGTTTTTTTAAAAATCTTTGCCAATCACTTCCGATTTCCGTTTAATCTCTGCATGAACCTCGCCGTCGCCTTCTCAAATTGCGCGGAAAAAAACGCGCCGAAGACCTCCATTTATTACGGCGACCGGGAAATTTCCTACGCGGAGCTTCTGGCGCACTCGCAAAACGTCGCCGTGCATTTGCAAAATCATTTCGGCGTGAAACCCGGCGACCGCGTCGGCATCTGGCTGAAAAACTGCCCGGAATTCATCGCGTCGGTTTTTGGAATCCTGCACACAGGCGCAGTTGTCGTCCCGGTCAACAATTTTCTCAAGGCCGCCGAAGTGAATTATATTTTGGCCGACGGCGGAATTGACGTTTTGATTTCCGACGCGGAAATGGCAGCGCATTTCTCAGAATTGTCCGCCACGCGCCCGCAATTGAAAATTTTCAGGGTCGAGGAATTTGCGCCTGAAATCATAAATCATAAACCGCAAATCATAGATTGTGAGCGCAGCGAACAGGATTTAGCCGTCATCATTTACACGAGCGGCACGACCGGCAGACCGAAAGGCGTGATGCTCTCGCACGGCAATCTGCTGCACAATATCAATAGCTGTCGCATCGTGCTTGAAACCGTTTCGGACGATTGCTTCGCGGTGATATTGCCGTTGTTTCACACTTACATGATGACCGTCGGGATTTTTCTGCCATTCACCATCGGCGGCTCAATTGTGCTGGTGAAATCACTGCATCCGCCGCGCGCGATGTTTCAGGAAATTTTTTCGCGCCGAGCCACTATTCTCACCGCCGTCCCGACTTTTTACCGGATGCTGCTCGGCGCGCAAGTCCCGACGCCGATGCCAATCCGCATTTTCATCAGCGGCAGCGCGCCGTTGCCGATGCAGACGCTCAAGGAGTTCGAGGAAAAATTCAAAGTGCCGCTCATCGAAGGTTACGGCTTGAGCGAGGCGAGTCCCGTCGTTTCAAAAAATCCGCTGCACGGAATTCGCAAAGCCGGTTCCATCGGCATCCCTGTTGCAAATGTTGAAATGAGCGTTCAAGACGAATCGGGAAAATTTCTCGGCGCGAACGAGACCGGCGAGATTTGCGTGCGCGGCGGCAATGTGATGCAAGGTTATTGGAACCAGCCGGAAGAAACAAAAAAGGTTTTCCGCGACGGCTGGCTGCTGACCGGCGACGTCGGCCATCGCGACGCCGACGGCTATTATTACATCACTGACCGTAAGAAAGATATGCTCCTCGTCAACGGCATCAATGTCTATCCGCGCGAGATTGAGGAAGTGATTTATCATTTTCCCGGCGTGAAGGAGGCGGCGGTCATCGGCGTGCCGGACGCGCGGCGCGGCGAGCAACCCGTGGCGTTCGTCGCGGCGGCGGATGGGCGGGCGCTCGACGAAAAAACGCTGCATGAATTCATCCGCAGCAAGCTGGCGGATTACAAAGTGCCGAAGCAAATCATCTTCCTGCCCGCGCTGCCAAAAAATGCGACAGGGAAAATTTTGAAGACGGAGTTGAGAAAGCAGGCGGCTGTTGACCGGACGAATTGATTTCTCAAGCTTCATCGCATGGCGAAAAAGGCTTCTGGTAGGGCGGGCAGTCCTCTGCCCGCCGACGGCGCGCACGGAGTGACGCGCCCCACCAAATTGAAATCCTCCGCCCTCCTCGACACCCGCGTGGTTTATTGCGGCGACAATCTGGAATCGCCGGGACGAATGCAGAAGGAAGAATGCAGAATGATGAAACCGGCGCATTTCCCAATTCTTCATTCTTCATTCATCCTTCTTAATTCGCCTTTGCCCGCCAGCAACTACGTCAAGGTCCTGCTCGACCAGATTTTCGGGGGAAATAACTTTCAAAACTCGCTCGCTCCGATGAATCAAACCTGTTAAAAATCATTAGCTGAAATCGAAAAAACAATTGAAACCGCTTTGAACGACGAAAACACATTCGAATTAGACGTTCTCGAAGAGAATGCAAGCCCACCACCGGCACTGCCGGCAAATCTTTCAAATGATGAGCGTTATTTTCTCCTGATACAAACCGCTTTACGTAAATGTCTGGAATACAAACCGAAATTTGGGAAAGGCCGCAAAGAAGGATTCTCGCTGGAGCAATTCACGGAAATGTATAGTGCTGACCCGTTTTACCATTGGTTTGGAGTTGATTCGCCTCTGATGTATGCGGCGCACAAGGCAGCGGGAGGTATGACATCAATCTACCGGCAAATTGGGATTGGCGGTCAGTGGGTTTTTTACCAAATGCTGCAAGACCACCTTGGCCTGAACCGCGAACAGGCGATTTGGAGTTACAAGATTGACGGCGCGCGAGGAAAGCAATGCACATTGACGCTTGATGGAAGAATTGCGCTCAACGACGTGAAAAACCCGGATGCGCGTGCGAAAGTCCAGAAATGGCTTGCTGAAGTCGCCGCCGAAATACGGCTGCCTGACGACACACTGCGAAATATCAAGGGAATTGTTTTCGAGACGCGCCAAGGCTACAAGAGCAAGGACTCCAAACGCCAGAATGCAGACATTGCAAATGCGTCCAAGGCATACGCCAATCTTTATGTGCCAGCACTACTGTTATTTTCGACTCAAATTGATGGCGACGTGGCACAGCGTTATCGCGAGAATCTTTGGGTTCTGCTGACAGGCACTCTTTCCGGTCCGACGACAGCCAGCGGATATTTTTTTTGCCGTGAGGTTGTCGGATGCGATTTGGCTGATTTCTTCGCTCGCTATTCACCGCGCATCAAGAGTGAAGTGGAAAATGTTCTTAAAACCCTTCTTTCAACATAAGCGATGAACGCAGTTATTATCGAGCAACCTCGGCTTGGGTTTACTGGGCGTCTGACACAGAAAGCGAATCTGAAACATACTCGTTACGGATGGCTTCGACTCACCCCGGCATATTCAGTGCATCTTGTAGCAGACATCTTGAATGAATTGGATCATTCAGAAGGAGTCGTTCTTGATCCGTTCTGCGGGACAGGCACAACCGCTTTGGTGTGTGCCGAGCGCGGCATTCAGGCAGACACAATTGATATAAATCCTTTTCTCATTTGGCTGGCACAGACCAAGTGCGCGGACTACACCTCGGAAAACTTGGAACATTTTTCGGACGCATCTTCGTCCGTGCTGGCTGGAGTCATGGCTAACGGCAGTGATGAATGGATTCCGGCAATTCACGAAATAGAAAAATGGTGGGATGCTGAAACATTGCATTTGCTTGGACGTTTGATGGCTGGCATCCATGCGGCCAATTGCGAGCCGGCGGTCACAAACCTGTTAAAGATTGTGTTCTGCCGGGTGATGATTGAAGCAGCAAACGTAAGCTTCGGCCATCAATCCATGTCGTTCAAAGCTCCTGCGGAAACGTGTCTGTTTCACGACAAGAAATCGGATTTCGTCACAAGCTGGCAACGGGCGTCCAAGGATGTTTTGGGTGCAGCAGGTTCGCCCGTAAAAACAGAAGTTCATGTTTCACTCGTTGATGCGAGGCGGTTGGATGAAAATCTTACTCACGATCATTACGATTGCATCATCACCTCGCCACCGTATCCAAATCGCATGAGCTATATCCGCGAATTGCGGCCATATATGTATTGGTTTGGGTTTTTGACGAGCGGGCGGCAAGCCGGAGAACTCGATTGGGAAGCGATTGGCGGAACTTGGGGCTGTGCCACAAGCAATCTTCAAAAATGGAGCCCCAATGGTTCAGGCCCGATTCCTTTTGAAGATTTCGAGAAAATTATTCTTGGAATTCATTCACACAGCAAAGTGCTGGCAACATACGTTAATAAATACTTTTACGACATGATGCAACACGTCCGGGGAGTTTACAAAGTTATGAAATCTGGCGGGCAAGTGAATTACATCGTCGGCAATTCAAAGTTTTACGATGTGCTGTTGCCGGTCGAACAGATATTTGCCGCAATGTTCCGGGAGGCAGGTTTCAATGAGGTGGCCGTTCGCACGTTGCGGAAGCGCACGTCGAAAAAAGAACTTTATGAATACTTGGTGTCGGGAACCAAATAGTGAATTTGAGAACTGGGCCGTCATCGCCCTCGGCGGCATCCCCAACAAAGTGCAAGTCGACGACATGGGCGTGGATGAGGGCGGACGTTATACACAAATTCAAAATCGTTCTTCAAGCGCAGCCACAAAGTCATCGTCGCCCTGACCGTGAAGGAAATTCTGGACGAACAGATTGCGAAGAAGTTGGTGTGAGGAAAATCAATCACGCCCGCGCGCCGGGTTTTTTTTCAATGACCGGTATTCATTCCACACCAGCGCTACAATGAGGGCATCCAAAACCGTAAATGTGACCAGGCCGAGGGAAAAATGCCCGCAGAGGCGATAAACCTGAAAACCGATGAACCCTAGCAACACCACGATGGCCACCGGAAAAACCCAGCGTTTTTCGCGCAACAATCCCACCACAATCAACAGTTTGATGGCACCATGGCCGAGGAGATAAATCGCCACGAAAATTTTGCCGCCCGTGGACATTTGATCGAACGAATGCCGGAGCGAGTGGGCGATGAGATTATCCGGGTCCCATTGCAAGAGAGGGCGCGTGTTGCGGTCCACGAAATCGGACAAGGCATCCCGGCTGAAGAATACGAAAAGGAAGCCGCCAATCAATTCCATCAGACCATCCAAGCCCTTGAACGCAATGCCAATTCTGAACATCCAGTGCAGGATGACTTTACGAAATCGGTTGGCGGCCATGGCGCGCCAATATAAATCCAGTCCAGCAGAATCCAAATGCCAAAACGAAACTTATATTTTTCGTGCCATCCGTTTGATAAATTCCTTTGAGACTTTCCCCAGCGCCACAGGCGCGGCATCTTTGTAGAACCACAACCCAAACAAAATTCAAGCCCCGTCGTGGCGGCATATTCCGCTCCTACGGAGCTTGGTTCATTTACGTTGTCGTTTCTACAAATATGCCAGTTCTACGAACTTTGCCGCCTTCGCCCCAAACGGACAACCGGAAATCAGCCAGCCAATTCCATTGTCGCGTTGCGACACTTCCTTGAAAATCCTCAAAAACCTTCATTTTGCCGCGTTTTTTTGGATTTTACACGTCAAATCCGGCGTATGACACGTCCTTTTCAGCGATTTACACCAGCTTTTCACCGTCTCGCACGGCAAATAGCACGATTTACACGCCAAATTCATCGTCTCGCACGTCAAATTCAGCGGCTTACACGCGCTTTTCGGCATCTGACACGGGCTTTTCAACGGCTTACACCAACTTTTCGGCCGTTGACACGGACAATTCGGCGGCTTGCACGCGAAATTCTTTGGCTGACACGCCAACCTTCCTTTTCCAAGTTGCGCTTTGGATTTGGCTTGGCTATTCTGGTTTCACCGTTCGGGCATGAAGCACGGACGGTAAAAAATTTTATGGCTGAAGGATATTGCGTCAAATGCAAGGCGAAGCGGGAAATCTCCGATGGCGTCGAGGAAGTGATGAAAAACGGACGCAAGGCCATCAAGGGCAAATGCCCGGTCTGCGGCACGGTGATGTTCAAAATTCTGGGCGGCAAGGCGACGCCTCCAGCAACTCCCGTCGCCCCCCCCGCTCCGCCCGCCACGAGTTGATCTATGTCACAGCAACTCGCCTATGTAATTCTCACCCCGTATTCGCTCTACAAATCGCGCAACGGCGGCATCTTGAGCCGGCTCATTTCGCGCACGAGCCTGGATCTGGCCGCGATGCGGATGTTCGCGCCAAGCGCAGAACTGGTGAAACAATATGCCGAAACAATCGTGTCTGCCCAAGATACGCAGGATCGGAAAATCCAGGAACTGCTCCGCGATTACGTCCTCGAAAATCTTTCGCCCGATCCGAAAACAGGCCGCCGCCGCCGTGTGATGGCGCTCGTTTTTCGCGGCGAAGACGCGGTGCGAAAAGTCCGCTCGGTCGTCGGCAACTTGAGTCCCGACCGTCGCGGCGGCGAAACGATCCGCGACACTTACAGCGATCTGATCATTGACGAGAACGACGGCCATGTCCGTTATTTTGAACCCGCCGTGCTCGCCGCGCCGAACGAAAAGGAAGCCGAGGTCAAATTGAAATTATGGGCGCGCTTTTCCGACAGCGACGGCGGCATCCTGGAAAATGTCATAGCTTATTCGCCCGATGACAAACCGGAACGCTCGCTGGTGCTCATCAAACCGGACAATTTTAATTTTGCGACGGGCCGCCCCGGCAACGTCATTGATTTCTTTTCGCGCACGGGACTTTACGTCGTCGGCGTCAAGGTGCTGCATATGAGCACCGCACAGGCGATGGAATTTTACGGGCCGGTGCGCGAATTTCTCCGCACCAAACTCAAGGACGGCGTCAGCGCCAAGGCCAAGGACATCCTTGAAAAGGAATTCAGCTTCAAAATTCCCGAGCCCGAGCAAAAAGCGCTCGGCGATATCCTCGGCCCGCTGCAAGGCGACAACCAGTTCGACAATATTGTCCGCTTCATGTCCGGCCACGCGCCCGGCGAAATTCCCGAAGCCGACTGGAACAAACCCGGCACGCAGAAGTGCATCGCGCTTGTCTATGAAGGCGTTGGCGCGGTGAGCAAAATCCGCGACGTTCTCGGTCCGACCGATCCGTCCAAAGCACCACCCGGATCCATCCGCCGCGAATTCGGCTCGACCATCATGGTCAACGCCGCGCACGCCAGTGATTCGCCCGAAAATGCCAAGCGCGAATTTGGAATCGTCAAGCCCGGCGAAAATAATTTTAGGCAGGTGGTCGAAGAGACTTACGGTAAATTATAGGCGCGCAACTTTTCCAGCAATTGCGCATCGGCAGCAGGGAATTCGTAATCGCTTAATTCCGATTTGCCAATCCATTTGAACGCGGCGCAGCCGAGCGTTTGCGGTTCGCCGGATAAAAGTTTGCAAATGAAAAATTTCAGGCGAACGGATTTTTCAGGATAGTCGTGAGAAATTTCGTCAAATAATTCTCCGACGGAAATTTCCACGCCGAGTTCCTCGCGTATTTCGCGGACAAGGCATTGTTCAAAAGTTTCTCCGGCTTCGCGTTTGCCGCCGGGAAATTCCCAGAGTCCGCCGAGGTGTGCGTTTGCATGACGTTGCGTGATTAAAAGTTTTCCGTTGCGGAAAATCAGCGCCGCTGCGACTTCGACCATTTGGATCATCGCCCGACACTCTTGTAAATCCAGCCGAGTTTTCCCATTTCGGCGGCATCAAAAAGATTCCGTCCGTCGAATATGATCGGGTGTGTGAGCGATTTTTTGGCGCGGGCAAGGTCGAGTTTTTTGAACTCATCCCATTCGGTCGCGACGACCAGCGCGTCGCAGCCTTCGGCTACGGCGTTCATGTCATCAATGTAAGCGACGTTTGGCAAAATCGCCTTCGCCTTGTCCATCGCCTTCGGGTCATGAACCCGCAATGTCGCGCCGTCCTTCAGCAAACGCTGGCATAAGTCAATCGCGGGTGAGGAGCGCACGTCATCGGTGTTCTGTTTGAACGCGAGGCCGAGCACGCCGATTTTTTTGTCCTTCAAAACCCAGAGCGTATCAGTGATTTTTTTTACGAAGCGATCCATCTGCTCCGCGTTGATGCGCTGGACTTCCTTGAGCAGTTTGAAATCGTAACCGATCTGCTCGGAGATTTTTATGAACGCGCTCAAATCTTTCGGAAAACAACTGCCGCCGAAACCGATTCCTGCGTTCAAGAAACGGCGTCCGATGCGCTCGTCCAGACCAATGCCCTGCGCGACCTCCTGCACGTTCGCGCCAGCAGCCTCGCAAATGGTCGCGATGGCATTGATGTAGGAAATTTTCAGCGCGAGAAAGGAATTTGCCGCGTGCTTGATAAGTTCGGCGGAATTGATGTCGGTGACGATGATCGGCGCGTTGAATGGCGTGTAAATCTCCTTCATCGCGGCGACGGGACGCTGCGAACCGACGCCGATGACCACGCGGTCGGGCTTCATCAGATCGCCGACGGCAAAACCTTCACGCAAAAATTCGGGATTGCTGACGACATCAAACTCCACTTTCGCCGCGCAATAACGCTTGATGGTCTCGGTGACTTTTTCGCCGGTCTTGACGGGCACCGTGCTTTTGTCCACGACGATTTTATAGCTCGTCATGGCGGCGGCGATGTCGCGCGCGACCTTTTCGATGTAACTTAAATCCACCGAGCCATCCGGCTGCGGCGGCGTCGGTACGGCGATGAAAACCACGTCGGATTTCTGAACGCCCTCGGCGGTGCTGTTCGTGAAGGAAAGCCGTCCGGCGGCGACATTTTTCTTCACGAGTTCTTCGAGGCCGGGTTCGTAAATGGGAATGCCGCCCGCCTGCAACATTTTTACCTTCGTGGCGTCGTTGTCCACGCAGACAACCTGGTGGCCGACCGCGGCAAAGCAAGTTCCCGTGACCAGACCGACGTAGCCGGTGCCGATGATTGCCAGCTTCATAATTCAGTGGCTCAAGGTGAACGGCGCGGCGGCGGTAGGCGCGAGCGCAGCCGGAGCGGCCGCTGATTTCGTATTCAATTCCATCGCGCGCAGTCCGGCTTCATTGCCCAGCGAACTGTTTGGATAGGCGCGGGCGACGTCTTCGTATAGTTTCGACGCCTCGGCTAGTTTACCCTGCGCTTCGTCCAGCCGCGCGAGCGCAAATTTTGCGCTGGCAACCACGTTTCCATCGGAAGACTGCCCCGCCACTTTTTGGTAGGCGCTGATGGCCAAATCCGTTTTACCCTGCGCATCGAGACTCGCCGCGACTCCAAGCGTGGCTTGCGGGGTAAAAGAATTGTCGGGGTAAGTGTCGAGGAATTTTTGGAACTGCACCTGCGCGTCGGCGTATTTGCCCGACGTGAACAACGCCGCCGCGCCTTCCAGCAAGGCGCGTCGCCCGGCAAGCGTGCCGGAATAATCCGCCGCGATTTTCAGGCAGGCATCGGCCAGCTCGCCGTTGTTGTTTGAAAGACTTACCTGCGTCAACGCCTGTCCGGCGGCGATTTCCTTCTGATTTTGACGGTAGGAATAAAATGCAAATACAAAGATGGCGATGACGATGAAGGCCGCGACAAAGGCGAGGCGCTTCAAGTTGGCTTCAAACCAAGGCCACAGTTTGAAAAGATAATCCGTTGCGATTGTTTCTTGCGATTGCATAAAGACTGGCAATTTTCAGCCCGAAACGCCAAAACGCAAGCCTGAAATCTTCAGATTGACAGTTGTGGTCACGCCGGAAACACATTGACGCAGGCGTTACATCGAAATCAAACTGCCGGCGGCGAACGTCAAAATGAAAAATAAATTCACACAGCCCGCGCTGGCGGAACAATTGAAAGCCGCCGTCGAATTGCTGGAATCCATCGCCGGCAACCGCGAATTGCTCGCCGAAATTTCCGAGGCGGAACGGACGCGCCTGATGCAGGCCGCAGGCCGGATTTCGCGCCCCGATGCACTCGCGCGACGGCAGTTGGTGAAGGCGACGAAACGCCAGCGCAAGGCGAAAAAAATCGAGCGCGCCGAAAATGCCCTGAATGAAACCGGCATCCGCAAATTGCGTCGCGAGAAAATTTTCACCACGCCGAATGTTTTTCCACCAGCCGACTTTGCACAAATCGAAATTGAAAACGATCCTGAATTTCGAGAAGCCGCCGAACCGCAGAATTGCTACATCTGCAAACAGAATTACTCAACCATCCACCATTTTTACGACCAGCTTTGTCCACCGTGCGCCGAACTGAATTGGGTCAAGCGCACCGAAACGGCGGATTTGCGCGGACGCGTCGCATTGCTCACCGGCGGACGTGTGAAGATCGGTTATCAAGCCGGAATAAAACTGTTGCGTGCCGGAGCACATCTCATCGTGACGACAAGATTTCCGCGCGATTCAGCGATACGTTATTCGCAAGAGCCGGATTTTCCCGAATGGAAAGATCGTTTGGAGATTTTTGGATTGGATTTGCGCCATACGCCGAGTGTCGAGGCATTTTGCCGACATTTGCTCGCAACGCGAAATCGCCTTGATTTCATTATCAATAATGCGTGTCAGACGGTCCGTCGTCCGCCGGATTTTTATGAGCACATGATGGCGGACGAAAATGGCTCGCTGGAAAAAATGCCGGAGGCAGCGCGCAAATTGCTCGGCGCTTACGAAGGTTTGCGCGGTTATCATATTTTGCCGGAAGCGGAAAAAACAGAAGCAAACGGAGAAAACAAAGATTCGTTGCCTTTGTTATCTTCTGTAAAAAAATTTGAGACAGGCAAGATGCCTGTATCACAAATCGCCGGACTCACGCACGCGGCGGAATTGTCGCAGGTGCCGCTGTTGCCAGAAGAATTAAGGGCGCAAAAAAGTTTATTTCCAGAAGGGAAATTGGATCAAGATTTGCAACAGGTTGATTTGCGCGAAAAAAATTCCTGGCGATTGCTGATGGCGGAAGTGCCGACGGTTGAATTGCTAGAAGTGCAATTGGTGAATGCCATCGCGCCGTTCATTTTGAATGCTCGGTTGAAGCCGCTGATGCTGCGTTCGCCCGAGCGGGACAAGCACATCGTGAATGTTTCCGCAGTGGAAGGACAATTTTATCGCAAGTTCAAGACCACGCGGCATCCGCACACGAACATGGCCAAGGCCGCGCTCAACATGATGACGCGCACGAGCGCCGCCGATTATCATGTGGATGGAATTCACATGAATGCCGTGGACACCGGATGGGTGACGGACGAAGACCCGGCGCATATCGCCTCGCGCAAAACCCGCGAGCATCGTTTCCATCCGCCGCTGGACATCGTGGATGGCGCGGCGCGCATCGTGGATCCGATCATCGCGGGCGTGAACACCGGCGAACATATTTGGGGAAAATTCCTGAAAGATTACTGTGAGACGGATTGGTAGCGGACGAAATTTCCAACAGCTTCCTATCCAAGCGCACTTTTGCACAAAACGTGATGTTGCTGCAATGTTGAAAATGTCCGTTCGCTCTGTGGACAATTACATTGTTGCGGGATGTCCAGTCATCAAACTCTCACCGCGCCGTTGCCGCTTTGATCTTGTAGAAGTCAAAGACTGGTTCAAAACTCAATACGGCCAACATAGTCGGAAAAGTTTCTCGTAAAATTTCAGTTGCCGCTTATGGCTGCCAACAGCGGCACAACATTTTGCGAAACTACTGGCGTAACTGAAAACCATTTCAAAGCATCTGCTGGTTTCACAAGTTCGCGGTAGTGTGCAAAAATAATTTTTGGACTATTACCACATTCCAGCGCGACTTGTGCCGCATTTTGAATTTGCGCGAGCCGATAACTTGCGAAGCTATGTCGCAACGCATTTTGTTTCCAATCAACGCCAGAGGCTTTTGCGGTTGCTCCCTGTGCCTTGTAAAAACCGATTGAAGTATGCGGCCAGACTTTGCCATGCCGTTCTGCATAAGGGGCGAGCCACGCAGCGAGATTATCGGCAATTGGCACGACACGACGGCTTGCGGTTTTAGCCACGTCCGCGCTGACAGTGATATGACGCGATTTTAGGTCAACGTCATGCCATTTCAACCGTTCAATTTCAGCCGAGCGCAGACCAGCAAACGCGCCAATGGCGAGGCATGGCAGAAAATCCGTGTCCGCCGACGCAAGTAACTTTGTAATTTCGGCAGGCGTATAAATTTCCGCGTTGCCGTTGCGGATTTTTATGCTTTCCACTGTCTTAACTGGATTGTCAATCGCGTAGCCGCGAGCAATCGCAAACTCGAAAAGCAAATACACTACGCGCTTGTTGTTATTGTAACTTTGGGACGAAAGTTTTGCTCCGTTCAATCGCTTCATTCCGTCCAGCCACGCTTGCACGGACTGCGTTTCGACATTGCCAATGTTGCATTGAAACGCCTCGGAAAATTTTCCGAGTCGAAAACTTAAATCATTCAGGTAACGTGACGATATGCCGCGTGATTTTTTCACTTTGAGCAATTCGGCGACTACATCGCCAACACGTTTGACTGTTAAGGTTTTGTTTCGCGCTTTGTAAAAACGCACCGCCGCCGTAACACCAGACAAATCGCCAACGAGTTTGACGGCTTCCGCGAGTGTTGCAACGGCGGACGGAAGGGAAACGCCAAGCGGCTTTAGCGTCTGAATCGCGCTGGCGTATTCGATAGACTGCTCGCGTGTCATGCTCGCGCCTATCACGTCACGCTGGCTTAATTGCCGTGCCAGTTTAATCGCGGCTTCCATCGCATCGGATTCCGACTTGTAACTGTCGAGACGACGCTTTTCTCCGCTATAATTGGCAACCTGAAAGCCAACATTGCCAGAAGGCGTTTGACGGCGATAGATTTTTACCGTGACGCGGCCAATGGTGACTTTTTTTTGGCCACGTTTCGCCTTGCTTGACGTTGCGAGGCGGATTATCATTGATGCACCAAATGTTGCATTACTGTTGCAATTTGTCAATGTAATAAATGGACTTGCGGCAGAAAAAGGCGAAAACAGCCTTATTCTATAAGCAAATGGAGAGATGGCCGAGTGGCTGAAGGCGATGGTTTGCTAAACCGTTATACGGCCAAAAGCCGTATCGGGGGTTCGAATCCCCCTCTCTCCGCCACTTTTATTTTCAATGGTTTTATGAGTTTTTAGGGGTTGGTGGCAACATCTAGTGGCAACAAATCCGCATATGTTCAGGGGTGTTTGCCGATGTTGTTTTGGTCAGATTTTACTTCGTCTTCACACTTTTTGATAAAGGCTAAAATGCTTGCTAGGTGGAAAAGTCGGACGCCTTTTATCCGTCCAGGTTCACGAATTGAAACGGGTCGGATAAATCCTTTGGTTGCCCATTCATAAAGCTTTGTTCGTGAGCAGCCCGAATAGAATTCGTATCCATGCTTGGGCGCTCGAACCCATACCGGCAAATCACCGTCGCGCTCGGTGACTAATTGTGCGGCGTTTGGCTGGTGCAGACGGTCAATCCCACCAGCGGCTCTTCAATCACATCCTGGCTCCAATCGTATTTATAGCTCTTGATTGTGCGATTGTTGAACGTGGCCAGCGCGACATTGAAATTCGGCAACCAAGTCCATAAAGCCGGCAGGGAAAAATACAGTAACATTCCGGGTTCTCGGAGTTTTGTAATTTTGGACATGATAGCATTTTTTTGTGATGTTGGCCAATAGATTCGAGGCGGCTGTCCGTGCTGGCGGCGCGCACTGGAGCGCTGGTGATTATTCGTGCATAGTTGGCATCATACCAGTAGCATATGTGTATGATTTTCCAAAAACTAGATCGCCTGACTGCTATTCATCGCATTTTGCTGGCAACAACAATTGCCTGCCTTTCAATGTTTCATGTGTGGGCTGAACCGTTGCCGGTGAATGATGTGTTGCCGATGGTGGGAACCGACGGTCATGGGCACACTTATCCCGGTGCCACGCTGCCGTTCGGTTTTGTGCAATTAAGTCCAGACACGCGCATCACCGGCCCTGACAATAATGCCGGCTATCATTACTCTGATTCCAGCATCCTCGGTTTCAGCCACACGCATCTTTCCGGCGTGGGCGGCTCGGATTTAGGCGAGTTGCTGATCATGCCGTTCACGGGACAACTGGATGTATCTTCAAATTACGAATCGCTCGGCACGGCACGGTTCAAGTCCGCTTTCTCGCACGAAAATGAACTGGCTGAGCCGGGTTACTATCGCGTGTTGCTCGACAAATACAACATTCTGGCGGAATTGACCGCCACCGCTCATTGCGGCATGCATCGCTACACGTTTCCCGCATCAGACCAAAGTCATCTTCTGATTGATTTGGTGCATATGATCGGTGGCCGGCCAAGTGCGGGAGCTTCGCTGAAAGTCGAAAACAACACGCTCATCACCGGTTATCGCAACGACAAAGCCTGGACGGTCAAGACCACTTACTTTGTCATTGAATGTTCGCAGCCTTTCAAGAGCTTCGGTCTTGAAGTGGATGGCAAACCGCTGTCACCGGAACAAACCGAAGCCAAAGGCAGAAATGTCCGGGCGCATCTGGATTTCAAAGCTCTCAACGGCGGGCAAATCATCCTGCGCGTCGGCCTTTCGCCGACCAGCGTAGAAGAGGCGAAGAAAAATTTACAGGCGGAATTGCCGGGTTGGGATTTCGACGCGGTTCGCGCCGCCGCCAAAAACATCTGGAACGAAAATCTTTCGCGCATTCAAATTGAATGTTCCAATCCGAACATCCGCCAGACTTTTTATTCGGCCATGTATCATACGATGGTGAATCCGACTTTATACAACAATGCCGACGGCTCTTATTCCGGCGCGGATCAGAAGGAACATCCGGCGCCGGGATTTCAAGACTATTCCACTTTCTCGCTGTGGGACACTTTCCGCGCGGAAATGCCGCTGCTGGGTTTTACCGCGCCGGAGCGGATGAATGATTTTGTCCAAAGCCTGCTTGCTGAATATCAGCAATCTCCCGAGCATTTGCTGCCCAAATGGCCGTTGGCCAATTATGACACCGATGCAATGTTCGGCTACCACGCGGTGTCGGTGATTTATGACGCCTACGCAA
Source organism: Verrucomicrobiia bacterium (assembly GCA_036268155.1). Classification (GTDB taxonomy): domain Bacteria; phylum Verrucomicrobiota; class Verrucomicrobiia; order Limisphaerales; family UBA11358; genus UBA11358. Next base: position 30,632 of record DATAUQ010000144.1, read on the forward strand.
AAGGCTTTCGCGGCTTCGACGCGGAACTGGCGTATCAGGCAATGACGAATACTGCGATGAACAGCGGCAACCGGCACGATGAATACCAGAAATACGGTTATGTGCCGTGGGTTCATGGCAATGGCAAAAACCATGAGGCGGCGACGGCGCGGACGCTTGAATTTGCGTATGACGACTGGTGCATCGCGCAAATGGCAAAAGCCTTGGGCAAAACAAACGACTATGACTTTTACATCAAGCGTTCGCAAAATTATCGCAACGTCTGGGATCCGAAAACACGATTTTTCCGTTCGCCGAAGCCGGACGGAACCTTTCAGGAACCGTTTAACCCGACGGAAGTTTCGCGCAACAATAACACGGCGACCGGCTATTACACCGAGGCGGATGCCTGGCAATATGCGTTTTTCGTGCCGCAGGATGTGCCGGGCATGATTCAGCTTTACGGCGGAAACCAGGCGTTCACCGACCGGCTTGACCAATTTTTTGACGCGGATTCCGACATGCAGGATTGGCGGATTGACGTGACTGGTTTGATCGGCCAATACGCGCAGGGCGATGAGCAGGACCAGCACGCAGCTTATCTTTACGCCCTGGCCGGCGAGCAATACAAAACCGCGTGGCGCGTGCGTCAGATTCAACTGATGTGTTATGACAATTCGCCGGATGGTCTTTGCGGCAACGACGATTGCGGCCAGATTTCGGCGTGGTATGTCTGGAGTGCCATCGGACTTTACCCGGTCAATCCCGCGAGCGGAATTTATGTGATCGGCAGTCCGCTGGTGCAAAAGGCGGTGATCCGTTTGGATCCGAAATTTTTCAAAGGCGGCACCTTCACCATCATCGTGCACAGCAATTCACGACCTGCCCCCGACGCCAGGATGGACAATTACGTCCAATCCGCTAAACTTAACGGCATTCCCTTAAATCATCCGTGGATTACTCAAGAAGAAATCGCCAATGGCGGAACATTGGAATTGGTAATGGGTGTTCT
>DATAUQ010000145.1:0-3903 GCA_036268155.1 Verrucomicrobiia bacterium
AAAATCCAGAACTCAAAATGCAAAATTGGATTTCGTTTTGGCCGACGATTCAGGTTTGGAAGTGGACTCTCTTGGCGGAAAACCCGGTGTCCATTCGGCCCGTTTTGCGGCGCTGGACAAAAATGAAAATTCCAAGGACGCGGATAACAACGCCAAATTGCTGCACCTGCTCAAAGATGTTCCGCTGGAAAAGCGCACGGCGCGGTTCCGCTGTGTGATTGCGCTCGTGCCAGTTCTGCGCGGAAAAATTGAAACCGCGTCGCCGGTTTGTTTCGCGGACGAATTTGAACCGCAGATTTTTGACGGCGCGTGCGAAGGAAAAATTCTTTCCGAACCGCGCGGAAAAAATGGTTTCGGCTACGATCCATTGTTCGTGCCGGATGGTTTCACGCAGTCATTCGCGGAGTTGGGCGACGAAACGAAAAACAAATTGAGCCACCGCGCGAAGGCATTGGCGAAGTTGAAAAATTATTTAAGCAAACTGCCGAGCTGAAGTTTCTTTCGCAACAAACCGTTGTCGGCGCACATCCGAAGCCTTCCGTCCGGCAATTCCTTCAAATACATTTCTCCGCCGGAACATTCCACCATCAACGCGCCAGCCGCGATGTCCCACAAATTGATCGTGCGCTCGACATAAACATCCAACCGCCCGCACGCGACGTAAGCCAGTTCGAGCGCCGCCGAGCCCATGATGCGGATTTTCAACGCGCGGCGCGCGAGGCGATTCAGATGTGGCAGGCTTTTCTCCAGATTTTCTTTGCTCTTGGAAAAACCAATCGCAACGAGCGAATCGCCGACACGCGCACGATTGCTGCAACGCACGACGCGCCCGTTCAATTTTGTTTTTCCGCCGAGCGTCGCCGTCCAAAGTTCGTCCGTGAACGGATCGTAAATCACGCCGAGAACGGTCTCGTAAATTTTTCCTTTGCGACGTTGCAGCGCGATTGAAACGGCGGCGTGCGGCATCCCGTAAAAATAATTCACCGTGCCGTCAATCGGGTCAACTACCCAGCGATATTCGCTTTTTGCATCGCCGGAATCGCCTTCTTCACCGAGCAGCGAGATTTGCGGAAATGTGGCGAATAAAATTTTCGTGATGAGTTTCTGACAACGCACGTCGAGTTCCAATTTAATGTCGTGGGCTTCGGCGGAATTGACGCGCTTGGGCAGATACCAGTTGTCGCGCATGATTTTTCCGGCGGCACGGGCGGCTTTCACGGCGGCGGCGCGGGCTTTGTTCACTGGAATTTTTTTCATCGCCGCCAGTTTAACCATTCAATGCACCCAGCGCAGCTTTTGTATGCGCCAGCTTGTGCTGCCATTCGGCGAGACGCTGCTTGTGCTCTTCCAAAACCGTCGCCGGAACTTTTTGCGCGAAGGCGGGGTTGTTGAGTTTTTGCTCAACCTTTGAAATTTCGGATTCAATTTTCTCCAACTCCTTTTTTAGGCGGCTTTTCTCGGCTTCAACATCAATCAAACCTTCGAGCGGCAAAAATAATTCGCCGAGTTCCGTGCGCGCGGCGGGAGTTCCTTTGGCAGGCTGATAACTTGCATCCACATCCAGCGACTCGGCGTTGAGCAGCATTTTCAGGACTTCAATTTCATTTGGAGGAAAAACTCCGACCGGCTTGAAAATGAAATTTACTTTTTTATTCGATGCGATGTTTCCCACGCGTCGTAAATTGCGCCCTTGCGTGACCAGTTCATTCCTCGCTTCGATCTGTTTTTCGTCGCGCTCGCTCAAACCGTAATGCGTTTTGAAACCGTCATCAAGCGGCAGCGGCCACGGGGCGAACATGATCGTTTTTCCGCCCTGATTTTCCGGCATGTCCGTCGCGTAACCCATGCCGTGCCACAATTCTTCCGTGATGAACGGCAGGAATGGATGAAACATCCGCACCGTGTGCGACAACACGAAATCAATCACCGCCAGCGTGTTCGCCTTGCGCTTTTCGTCCGTGCCGAAGAACACCGCCTTGCTCGCCTCGACATACCAGTCGCAATACTCGCTCCAGAAAAAACGGTAAAGCGCAGCCGTTGCATCGCTGAATTTATATTCGTTCAGTGCGATGGTCACGTCGCGGATGGCCGCGTCCAGCTTGAGCAAAATCCATTTATCATCGCTCGACAGCAGCGTCGGTTCAATCTCGCCCTGCACTTCGCCGCCCTGCATTTGGCGAAAACGACAGGCGTTCCAAAGTTTGTTGCAGAAGTTGCGACCCAGTTCGACGTTCTGTTCATCGAACAAAATATCCTGGCCGAGCGGCGCGGCGCGCATCACGCCGAAGCGCAACGCATCCGCGCCGAACTTCGCGATGAGATCGAGCGGGTCGGGCGAATTGCCGAGGCTCTTGGACATCTTGCGCCCCTGCTTGTCGCGGATGATGCCGGTGAAATAAACATTCTGGAACGGCATCGCATCGGGCAGCCCGAACTTCGGCTCGCCCATGTATTCGTAGCCGGCCATGATCATGCGCGCGACCCAGAAGAAAATGATGTCCGGCCCGGTGACGAGGTCGGTGGTCGGATAAAATTTCTTCAACGTGCCGGTCTGCTCCGGCCAGCCCATCGTCGCAAACGGCCACAGCCACGAGCTGAACCAGGTGTCGAGCACGTCGGGGTCTTGGGTGAAGCCAGCTTCAATTAATTCTTTCGCGAAAATTTCTGCATCAAAATCTAAACAAATTTCTGCTTTTACGCGTTTGCAAGGGCCTGTTGGTAATTTGATGTCTGATATTTTGAAATAACCATCAATATCTGAACGGCCACTGTTTTTTAATTTTTGAACCAGCGATTCAATTTGAGTTATTTGCGGGTCGTTTTCGGCAAAAAAATCTTTCTTCAAACGCCATACCGGAATTCGGTGTCCCCACCAAAGCTGGCGGCTGATGCACCAATCCTGTAAACCACCCATCCAGTGGTCATAAACCTTTGACCAACGTTCAGGATGAAATTTCATTTCACCTTTGGCCACCACCGCGCGGGATTTTTCCACGCTCGGATATTTCAAAAACCATTGCTCGCTCAAGCGCGGCTCAATCGGGACATCGGCGCGTTCGCTAAAACCAACTTTGTTCGTATAAGGTTCTTCTTTTTCCAGCACGCCGAGTTCGGTGAGTTTTTCCACGGCCACTTTGCGCGCTTTGAAACGATCAAGTTCACATAAATCTGCTCCGGCGTGAAAGTTCATTGTGCCATTTGCATTGATGACTTCTCGCACATGCAATTTGTGACGTAGGCCGATTTCAAAGTCCGTTTTGTCATGCGCAGGTGTTACTTTGAGAACGCCAGTGCCGAATTCAAAATCCACATGATCATCACCGATAATCGGAATGAGGTTTGACCGCTCGGGCAATTCTGTCGGCAATGGACGCAAAACATATTTGCCAATGAGATGCGCATAGCGTGGGTCTTTTGGATTCACTGCGATGGCCGTATCGCCTGGAATTGTCTCTGGTCGCGTAGTTGCAATCGTCAACCAAACACCTGTTGAGCGAATTTCATAACCTGTAGGAAGAATTTCCTCTTCGCCCCAGCGCTTGCTTTCTTCTTTTCCAACGATTTTAACAACTTCAACTTTGAAATAATAGAGAAAACCTTTCTGTTCCTTCATCACCACTTCTTCGTCGGACAACGCCGTGAGCGACGCAGGACACCAGTTCACCATTCGCTTGCCGCGATAGATGAGGCCTTTTTTGTAGAGATCCACGAACACGCGTTGCACGCAGCGCGAATATTCCGGGTCCATCGTGAAGCGTTCGCGCGTCCAGTCGCACGACGCGCCGAGTTTTTTCAATTGTTGAATGATGATGCCGCCGTGTTTTTCTTTCCATTGCCAAACTTTTTCTAAAAATTTTTCGCGGCCCAAATCGTCGCGATGTTTGATTTCGCCAGATTTTTTCA